>JAQTRI010000474.1 GCA_028711905.1 Candidatus Wallbacteria bacterium
GTCGGCGGACAGCTCGAATTGTTGGGCGGACCCCCGGCAGGGGCATCGTGGCAGACAGTGCAGTGATAGTTGTACACAAAAGAACTGTGAACAGTGTGAAACACCTGTTCGAAACCATCGAAAGTGTCATTGTAAGGGTCCCAGTTTCCTGGAGTAAGATTGGAATTCTCGATCGGGTTTTTATATGTGTCGTGATAGTATGAATCCCAGAACTTGATGTCCCTTTCCTTGTAATCGACAATTGTGCCGCGTATGGCTGCTCCGACATGATGTGCGGCACCAGGAGGAATCCACAGCCGCATGCCGTTGGGCAGATAGGCATTGGCATTGCTGTCAAAGCTATGGGTATTGGGTATGATCAGTGAACCGCTCGAGTCTTTCCAGAGCGGATCAGTATAACTGTAGACCCCGCTGTAAGTGTTGTAATTCTCCGGGGCTGGGGGCCAGCGCGGACTGCCTGTGCCGGAAGTATAGGAATGCAGATGAATGGATGTCCAGTTGGTTGCTGCTGAGGTGTGGGCATTGGGAAAAGTGTCGCCTTGGCGACCATACATGAATCTGTTGTAAAGGCCTTTTCCCACACGATAAAAATCCCCGCTCTGAACAGCTCCCATGCTGGGATATGGCGGGTTGGCATTCTGAAGGTTCTGAAGATCAATGGCTGTCAGCCTGGGCTTGGCCAGAGGCGCATTGGTGTCTGAACACAAGCAGTAAACATTGCCGAACATATCGGCTGCAATGGCTTTACCAAAATTGCCGGGGCTGAACAGATATTTGGCGTGATTCATTCCGTCATATTTGCTGATGATAATGGTTTCCGTGGATTCTCGGAACGGGCCATAAACGCCCTTGTTGTCGCCATCCCCGATCATGACATAGCAGTCGCCGTTACGCCGGTAGATATCCGCGTTAGAATATGTAGTAGGTCTTGTTGCGCTGAAAGCTATGCCTGCAAGAAGCACCGCAGTAAGCATTGCCAGAACATTCTTCATCTTCCCCCCTAAGGCAATTTGTATCAGCAAGAATTTCTAATCTAATAACGGAAAAAGCTCTCATGACAGTTATACATAAGAAGCTGCAGAAAAGTTACACCACTCACAGTCAGGAACCGCCTTTGAGGATTTTTCGGAGATAAGCAATGATTCCCTCTTTGACTTTCGAGTTGATTCCGCTGGATTTCAGCAGTTCACTTACCACGGGAATGGTCAGGTCCTGGGCTTCTGAAAGCAGCATTTCACGGATAATCGCTGATCCGGCATTAATGAAAGAGCCGGTATTCAGTTCGCTGATATACGATCCAGCCAGCATCTCCGGTTTGCTGTGAAAATCGTCCAGCCCCTTTTCGCCACCCTCTGCCAGAACGGTTATCCTGCTGTAATCGGCACTTCCTGCAACTTCGCCGGGGATCTGCCCGTTCTCCCCGGATCTGTTCCAGGCAGCGCTGTTTATGACTATGCTGATCTTCCGGCTCCCGGCAATGTCGGAAATGGTTTTCCTGATTTCAGTCTCAATCTGCCCGATCAGTGCGGCTGTTTCCTGCATGTCTAAAAATTCAACGGCAATAACCTTCCGGTCAAGCTGGAGGATCTCGTCCCTGACAGCCTGAATCCTGGATCGGATCTGCTCGATTTCCTTGTCAACAGGCGCTGCCGCCTTGCTGAATTCTAAAGAAAAATCCAGATTAACCTTAGCCACTTCTCCGGGTTTTCCACCGGAGACGCTTTTTTTAGCACTTTCCCAGAGTCTGGCCTTAAGCAATTCCCGCTTTTTTTCCGCCTGTTCCAGTTCTTTTGAAATTTTGGCGATCTCAGCCTCAAACTCGGTTTTTTTCCGGTCTGTTTCAGACTGGATCTGCCTTTTCCTCTCCATTCGTTTCTGGATTTCCGTCTGCATGCTCACACTGTTGAGCGGACCCTCTTAAGGCCGCATAAAAGTTCCGGATGCCGGGGAATAATACATGATGACTGTCGGATGAAGATTAAAGACAATGCCAAGATTGACCACACCCAGACCTTCGGCGCTCAAAACTGTGGCAGCCAGCATTAAAAGGATCAGCAGATAGAGTTTATTTGTCATTTCAGGTTGCCTCCGGATATTACAGATTCTATGATCAGCTCAAGGTCCCGGGAGATTTTGTATTTCTTGAAAACAATGCTCAGAGCGTCTTTTGTCACATCAACCCCGCCAAGCACGAAAAAATTTTCTCTCTTCATAATAAAGCCGGGATAGCGGCTGGTTCTGTTGTCCAGAAAGCCACTGAACCGCAGACGGTCATTTTCATTGAATCCGCTGATGTCTGTCGCGCACATGTCAAGCAGACTAGTGTTCTGTACCATAAGTCCATTAAGTCGGGTTTCCTGCGCACAAGCCTGTTGACAGGCTATCCCCTTAGAATCAATTGATACGAACTTATGAGACAGACCACTAGAACTCCCTTGATTTTTGGATTCTTCCGGCCTTTCCAGGTTGTAATAAATCACTGATTTCATCCGAAGCTTTTTCTTGATTTCAGAAACAGCGGCCAGAATGTCCTCTTTGACCTTTTTCTCCATTTCAGAGGCTTTTTCTGTGCTCAGAAAATAACGCTGATCCAGATCCTCTTTTTCACGCATCAGCTCTGCTTTAAGTTTGCTGATGCGGGAATCGATCTCGTTTTTGTACTTCAGGTATTCCTGATCGAGCGCCATGCGCCCCTCTGCTGAAAGATTAACCCCATAATCACCGGCAAACTGCTCCATAACACTGTCCGCATGAGCCTCTTCAACAGCTAAGCGATTGTCGAGCAGACCGATCTTTTCCCTGCTCTGCAGCCTTTCATGGACAAAACGGTCTGAAATAAACTGCCTGACAAACACAAGCGTTTTAGTGTCATACACAGGTGTTCCGGGCATGACTAATTCAGGTTTGATGTAAGCCGACTTGGATGGAAAATAAAAACACATGTTGAG
>JAQTRI010000475.1 GCA_028711905.1 Candidatus Wallbacteria bacterium
TCTCAACCCATTGGCCGTTGCGCACGATTGAGTCCATATCCTTGTCCTCGCCCCTGGAATAGACTCCGTCATGATTGCTCCAGCACACAGCGTCAACAATATCGCCCCTGGGGTTGCGGAGAATAATCTGATCGTCTGTGGAGACAAAAGCAGTTTTACCGGTGTAAATTCGAATCGCGCCGTTTGACGCGGTTGTCTGATCTTCGACTGATGAACTACGGTCCTGGAGCAGAAGCAGGAACTCTCCTGAGCGGATGACTGTCCCCTGGCCTAAAGTCTTGAACACGGAATCATCCTCGAAAAAGAAACCTGAAATATCCACTCCTGTTCCGTTTGCGCCATCATCAAGGCAGTACAATTCCAGCCAGTCTCCTGAAGGATCCTTAAAACTGACTTCGCTGATTAGAAGCACAGGCTCACGGAAAGAAGATGGAACCGAGTTTAACAGACTGGTGCTGTCAACGAAATTTTTCTTGACCTGATCGAAATACTGTTGAGCGATTTTTCCATCATGGAGAATAATGATATTTTCATCATTGTTGGAACCGGCAGAGGAAGTCAGATTATATGAACCGGTAATGACAGTCGGATCAGACGAAGTGCCCGCGTCAACGACCATGAATTTATGATGAAGAAGACCGGTGTGCCTGTCGACCTCGACCTGGTGGCCTTTTTCCTTGAATGTGTGGTAAGAGCTGTATGAGGAATTGGCCTGCCAGCGATCATAGATGCCGTAAATTTTAACGCCCTGCTGGGCTTTTTCCAGCATGGCGCGCATGACATCCTCGTCAGTAAAGACGAACATGCAGAAAGCAATGGAGTGATTAGCAGTAGCTATGACATCCAGAAACTTCTGCTTGATTTTATCGTAGGGTGAAAAGTAGATCCCGGTTTTAATACCGCTGATGTAAAATTCACGGGTGCCGGAGACAGGATTTTTCTTGATGGAAAAGAGCTTGTCATTGAACATCTGGTTGAATTCCTGCTGATACAGCGGTACTACCGATGAATCATTGATGACAACGATGTTGTTGTTGTTTTTGCATACACCATTGGCAGTGAAATTCGTCGAACCGGTAAGCACTGCTGAGCTGTCTCTGATGATGATTTTGTGGTGGCACTGGCCGCGGTCCTTACCGTCCGCCGCATCGTCTGGAACAATTTTGACCCCAAGGGCTTCAAGTTCTTTGTAACCCGGATATTTATCCTTATGATAATATTCAGAATCTGTAACAAGGTGCACTCTGGAGGCCCCAAGCCTGCCAACGGCACGCTTGATGGCATCGATGATACCCTGGTTGTCGAGCTGATAAATGCTGATGTCAAGGGATACATTGGCGCGATCGATAAACTCAACGATAGGCCGTTCTAAGCTGATCTGGTCAAAAGACCAGTTGAACTGACATTCAACGCCTGCAGAGATTGATAAGGAAAAAGCGAATATCAGCAACAAAACACTAATATAAAACCGCATTTTTACCCCCGTCCCCTGCATATTCTAATTATATTGAAAATTTCGGAAAAGTCAAGCTTGGCAGCGTATGAGACAGCTTCCAGAGCCAGGATTCTGAGGCTGAATACGCTTGCTCCTCTAAAGGTGCGCATAATAAATGTCGGGGATAAGTAAAATTTCATTGACAATAAAGCTCTTTCCTGCATAACACTTTTCCGGAAATCAATTGATCCGAATACTGGCGGCGTGAATGAACTGTCCATGAAATCGCAATCCGGATCAACATGATATGACAGACTATCGCGAAGGCTGGTTCCTGGTTGAGGTGCCAGAATGTTAATGGAAAGAAAATCCGGGTCCAGCTGTTTCAGAAGGCTGCGGTTATCCTGAAAAATGGCAGCATTGTCACCTGGAAACCCCAATATCATGTGAGTCAGAGTCCTGATCCCTTGTCTTCTCAAGTTGTTGAACACTCCGACCAGTTCCGCTGCGGGAAGATTTTTTCCCGTGGGTTCCAGGACTGACTGATTCGCCGTTTCAACACCTATTTGCACTAAGTCGCAGCCGGCTTCCCGCAGAAAATTTACTAAATCCCATTTTACGAGATGTTCCGGTCTGGCGGAGATGCTGAATCTGAACGAAAATCTGCGCAGCATGAGCAGGATCTCCTGATAAAAGGAGCTGCCCGGGTTGAAGCTCTGATCGCGGATAAACAGGTAGCGCACGCCACGGGATTTGAGGCTGCGCAGTTCAGTGTATATGTTTTCAGGGTCTCTCTGGACAAAGGGCAGCTTTTCGAAAGGACAATAAAAGCATTCGTGCGGACAGGAAAAGGCGCATAACAAGCTCTGAAACCCGGCTTCCTGCAGATATGGAAGGTTGTATCCGGGATGAGAGAACCACTCCCAGGCAGGTGTGTGCAAAGTAAACCTTTTAGGAAAAACCGGCAGCTTTTCTGACCCTCTTTCCAGGACATTAAGGCCATGTCCTTGCTGCAGGTAGTCGGCAAGAGAACTGTCCAGAAAGTGAAAGAGGACTCCATCGATTTCCTGTCTTCTGGAGAGTATCTCCCGGCCATGGAAAAGGAATACATCTCCTGTGGTCAGAATCTTTGTCTCAGGAGGTTCGGCCTTGATCCTGCGGAAGAACGCCAGGTCTGACGGAAGTGTTGCTGCCCCGCTGAGCGCAACGATGACAGATGGTTTGAGTTTTTTGATGTATTCCATGGTCCGGGTTTGAGAAGCTTTCCTGCAGATAGCGTCATAGACGCAGAAGTCGGTTCCGCGGGACAGCAGAAGCCCGCTCAGATAAACAAAGTCCAGGGGTTGCCAGATATACCGGCCCTTGGAATAATGGGAACAGAAATAATCACGCAGTACGGGCTTGTGAAAGGGCGGGTTCAGGAGAAGAATCAATCCCGCCTCCGGATTTTCATTGATTGTTGCAGCAGGTAAGGCACGATGCGGCAGAGTGTAAGTAGGGAGTCCGGGTTGT
>JAQTRI010000476.1 GCA_028711905.1 Candidatus Wallbacteria bacterium
AGATGGCTTCTTCCGCGAAGTCCCAGCCTGATCTGGTCAACCCTTTTCGTGCAACAAAGATCCATCCCCCCGGTGGGGTGAAACTGGAGCGTTCAGACACCCAGGCGCAGTCCGTTTCCGGCAGAAAGTTATCAATTGCCAGTTGCGGGAATTTCTCTTTGATCATGCTGAGTTTCAAGATTTTTCCTCTCAAATGCGGTAGTCAGATGAACCTCGATCTCCATAGTGGGGGTTAATTTTGTGCCCACAACAGGGCTTTGAAATTCCACCATGCCGTGGCCGATAATTTTGACCGGATTGTTCCATCCCTTTAACAAATTTACCACTTCTTTCAGGGTTTTTCCAATGAAATTGGGCATCGAATCATTGCCTTTATTGTAAAGTTTTTCATAAAGATTTCGTTCGCCGAGATACAGGTTTATCCAGGTGTTTTCATTAATCGGTGTCTCAGGTTTGGGAAGCTGGAAAATCACCAGTTCTCCATCCCCGCGCAGTTTCAGCTTCAGACCAGAGGATTTCTGTTCCATTTCCACTTCTTTGAAGCTGAGGCCGATGAAGTTCGGGGCTAATCTGGGGGCATTGGATTTTTTAGCCTGGAATTCTTCGGCCTGGGGTTCGATTTTAGGGAAAACCTCCATGTAACGCATGATTTTTTCGCCGACTTCGGCAAAAACGGGTGCAGCTACGGTGCCGCCCCCGTATGCGATTTCCGTGTTCGGATCATCCAACTGAACATAAACCACGATTCTGGGATTGTCGCTGGGGATGACTCCAACAAAAACAGAAATGTACTTGTTTTCAGCATATCCGCCGTCAGGTGAAAGTTTTTGAGGGGTTCCGGTTTTGCCGGCAACGGAATAACCTTTGATCAAGGCTTTTTTGCCTGTGCCTTCTGAAACGGCATTTTCCAGCATCGGCATTATCAGGGACGCTGTTTCAGGAGAAATAGACTTATTTTTTATCTGGGGTTTGAATTCCTGGATAATTTTTCCATTACCATCGATGATCTTTTCTATCAAAAGAGGTTGCATCATAATTCCGCCGTTGGCGATAGCGCAGAATGCCATGGTCAGGTGCAATCCTGTCACAGCTATGGCATTGCCGAAGGCTATCGACGCCAGGTCACGCGTATACCAATTGTTCCAGGGTTTAACCATTGATGACGGGGAATTTGGGAAATCAGGACCGGCCGGCTCCAGAAAACCGAAGCTGTCAAGATACCTGTACATGTTTTCAGCCCCGAGCCTGAAAGCGATTTGAACAATGCCGGGATTGCAGGAATAAGTAATGATCTGAGCTGGTGTGACTTCTCCGTGCGCTCTGTTGCATTTTACCGGTTTTCCGGAATCAACGATAATCCTTCCTTCACAGAGAAATGTCTCGCCTGGTGCGATTTTCTTTTCTTCCAGCGCGGCAGACATGGCAATAGGTTTAAAACTGGAGCCGGGTTCGAATATATCGCTGACCACGCGGTTTTTATAAGTGATTTTCTGAAAATCCTGGTAGTGATTGGGATCAAAACCGGGCAGATTGGCCATGGCCAGGATGCGACCGGTTTTCGGTTCCATGACTAAAATCTGGCCGTTTTTGGATTGGAACTGGTCATGGGCACTTTCAAGGGCTGACTCACAGATGTGCTGGATGACGCTGTCGATGGTCAGAGCAATGGAGGGACTCTGGTCGTTCTCAGATTTCAGTTCCATATCAGCAGGCAGATACATGAACCTGCCTGCAATAGTCGAATCAAAGGCATATTCAAGCCCTTCAAGCCCTTTGTTGTCAATGACATCGTTGTTGTCGACCCCGACAAAGCCCAGCACCTGGCAGGCTAATGACCGCTCCGGGTAATTGCGGAAGTACTCTCGCTTGATGTAGAAACCACTGGTGTTGATATCTTTAACTGCTGCGTGTTCCTGCTCAGAGATTCTGCGCTTCAGCCAGTAAAAGCGGCAGTTTTTCATGGGAGAAAGCTTTTTTATCAGTTTATCGCTGTCCAGATCCAGCAGAGGACAGACCTTTTCCAGTAGTTCGCGGAGCTGTTTCTGGGAAAAAGACTGGGGATCGATAAAAATGGAGTGTCCAGGTTCACTTGTTGCCAGCTTGTTCATTCGGGCATCATAAATGTCACCTCGCCTCTTAGTGACCTTCATGCGTTTGTTGTATTCCCGGCGACCGGTTTCCACCCATTTTTCATGCTGCTGGAACTGAATAACGAACAACATGTATATGACATAGGAGAAACACAGAGAGAGAATCAGAAGATAAAAAACAAGGCGCGGCATTGAGATGAAAGACTGTTGTTTTGGTTTCATTTCGAAGGAATGGTGATGAACTGGATCTTTTCCGGGTATACCATATGCAGTTTGTCTTTAGCGATTTTCTCGATTCTGGCTACTGAGGATAACTGGTGATAGTTCTGCTCCAGTGAGGCCAGTTTGCGCTCAAGTTCCAGATTCTGGTCTTTCAAATCTCTGATGAGTGACTTTTTTTCTACAATGATGGTGAACTGCCAGACATAGAAAATCAGGAAAAGACTTAGAACCGTAATAGCCGTACAATATGCTGCGATAGTTCTTTTTGGCAGAGGAGTTCTGGAATTCATTTCATGTCTTCACCAGTGTATTCGGCTGCTCTAAGCCTTGCGCTGCGGGCACGGGGATTGCACGCAGTTTCCCGGTCAGAAGAAAAAATCGCTTTCCGCGTCAGCAACCTGAATAACTTTATACCACCGCAGCGGCATTCTGGCAACTCTGGAGGACAACTGCAGCTTCTGGATTTATCACGGAAAAATTGTTTGACGATACGGTCTTCCAGCGAATGATAGCTGATCACGACAATCCGACCGCCAGGAACTAAAAATCCGGTTGACTTTTCCAGGGTTTGTTTCAGGTTGTCCAGTTCCCCATTGACTGCAATGCGCAATGCCTGAAATGTTCTGGTGGAG
>JAQTRI010000477.1 GCA_028711905.1 Candidatus Wallbacteria bacterium
GGATGGCCGGGACTGGCGATTTTCCCAGCGGTTGACCGTAGCAAAGGTGACACCGAGTTTTTTGGCTAAAGACTGCTGAGTAAAGCCATGCCTGACCCGGAAAGCTTTTAACAATTCAGGGTAATTATCTTCAACCCTGGCATTGGTGAATAGTCTTTGGGCAAGTCCACTCATAGTTAGAAGTATATAGCGTGTTATATCAAAAGTCAAGCTGCACGCGAAAGAGCCGATTTATTGATCAAGGTTGCTCTAAAAAGAAAAAGCGCCACAACAGATAAACGCCGTGCGGCACGAAACAGACTGTGAACAGCGCCGGCCCGGCCCAGCCGCGCCAGAGTTTTGCGCAGCGCACCGATCCGTCTGTGCAGAACTTAACCGGTGCGGACAGACCGTCCACAGGTACCGCGATCCCCGGATCAGCCGAATCGAACAGCACCAGTTCGGTCGGCTCGTCCCCCAAGTGGTCGGTCAAATGGGTCCTGAACTCAGCCCGGAATTCCTCCCTTGACCCGAATGGCTTGAAGGCAAACACATATCTCTGCACCTGGCGCTCGTTTACATACACTGAAGTCCCATCGCAGGCTATGATCCTGGCCTCGGCAGGCTCGGCGATTTTAAGCAGCCGCGCCTGCTTCAGGCCCTGCTTCAGGCCGTGCCAGATCATGTACAGGCCGACAGCCGGGAAAATGAAAACGAAAAGCACGAAAGGTCCGAAAGCCTTCCTGCGCATGCCCCTGATGCGCGAATATTCCGGCCGGCCCGCAGGATACTCCACAGTCATTTCCCGCCCCTGCTCAATGAAAGTGCCTGTAGCATAAGACCTTCCTGTCCGCCTGTTGCCCTCGGCATCGAAAAACGCATAGTCGGTAAAAAAAACCTGTCTGCCGTCCGAAGTGTCGTCGCTGCTTTCGGAAAATCCTGTCCGGTCCCAGTTGACAGCGACCCCGGGACAGGTTTCAACCCTCCCGGCGAACTGCAAACCGCTCAGATCGGCATTCAGGCCGAAGGCCCAGACGAAGATCATGCCGAATCCGAAAAAAAAGCTGCCGAAAAGGGTAAAAAAATTTTCGAAGATCAATGACAGCGTCAGATTCAATCCCACCCGGCGCGGAGGAAGCTGGATGTCCGGTCTTGGCATTATTCAATTCTACCAGAAAAAGCGGTAGATGTTGACCTTCCTTTGAATTCACACCACCTGCACGCATGTTTCCAGAATCTTCCCGGCCAGCGGACCGGCAGCGATGGCTGAAGGAAGAGCGGGTAGATTCAGAGTTGCTAATGTAATACATTTGCTATACAATGTAACTGATTATCAAATTGTGGAGGCTGCCATGTCCCGTACTGCAGTGATTACCACCAGGATCGATCCTGAGATGAAAAAGAGGCTGGATGTAATCCTCAAATGCTTAGGCCTGTCCATGTCCGAAGCCATCAACATTTTTTGCAGCCAGATCATTCTTAACAACGGACTGCCTTTTGAGGTTAAGATTCCCAGCAAGGAAACCATTCAGGTGCTCAGTGATACCGATCAAGGTAAAAAGCTCGTCAAATGCAAGGATGTGAACGACCTATTCGCCAGACTGGGAATCTGATGCTGAAGATTTGTTTCACGACTAGATTCCGTAAGGATCTTCAGCGCATGCTCAAATCCGGAAAAGAGCCTGAAAAGTTAAAAGTCATCCTGGAAAAACTGACCAGGAGAGAAGCCCTTGACCGAAAGCACCATGATCACAAATTGCAAGGGCCTTTCCATTATCGCAGAGAGTGTCACATCGAACCGGACTGGCTTCTGGTTTACAAACTTACTGATGAAGAGATCATTTTCGAACGCAATGGAACTCACGCTGACTTGTTTGAGTGAACCTGTCTCACACCACCTGCACGACGGTTGTGAAAATCAGTCTGACCTTTTTTCGAATATGGGAACCGTGTCGTGCTGTCTCCACTAACCTTTGTCTTGCCAATGCTTTGCCTGCGTTGTATCCTGAAGACAGCGATGAAAAAAGACTGCTGGACGCCATGCTGTCGGCAGTGGCGAGGTAAGAAGGGGAATTGATGGAAAAAGCTGTATCACATGCCAACACTTTGATTCGAGAAATGACTGACCGCATAGTCAGTCTTTTTAAACCACATAAAATCATTCTCTTTGGTTCCTATGCCTATGGCAATCCTGGCCCTGACAGCGATGTTGACCTGCTGATCGTTATGCCTGTCAATGGCTCGCGCCGAAAAATCGCAGTTGAAATTGGAGTGGCATTGCATGATTTGAGGATTTCTAAAGACATTATTGTTACAACCCCTGAAGATTTTGAATGGCGCAAAGAAGTAACAGGCACCATCGAATATCCTGCCGCGCATGAAGGAAAGATATTATATGCCGCCAATTGAACATATACAGCTAGTAGTTCGCGAATGGATTTCAAAAGCAGAGAATGATTTTACCGCTGCCCGGCATCTTCTTTCATTAGGTGACGAAGCACCGTTTGATGTAATCTGCTTCCATGCACAGCAGTGTGTCGAAAAATATTTGAAAGCCGTTATGGTTGCTCATTCCCTTCCAGTACCAAAAACTCATGATATCGAAAAGATCGCCGGCATTTTAGCACCAGTGTTTCCAATCGATCTGACCCCCGAGCAGATGCGCCTTCTCGCTGAGTATGCGGCTGATGTTCGATATCCCGGAGTGGATTTCCTGTTCAGGGAGGATGCGGAAGAGGCTCTTAGGATTGCTGATGAAGTTCGTAAAGCAATTCGGGCAACACTACTTTTCTGAGACCAGCGGGAAGAAATAACCAGAATCCCTCACAATTTAGATTATTTCCCAGACCGTCCCCTGAACTCACTCCACCTGCAAGCTGAATCGCGCAACCCGCCCTGTGATTTCAAGTGCGGAAAAATCGAACTCGTTCCTGATCCACTCAAAGGTATCGGCATGGTAGAAAA
>JAQTRI010000074.1 GCA_028711905.1 Candidatus Wallbacteria bacterium
CCAGTTGCAGTTTACAGCCGCTGGGATATCAAAAAAATACGCTCCATCAGCTGCTCAGCTTGTATTACCGGTGGTGACAGGCATTTCCTTCCCAACCTCACTGTCTGGGGCTGGCTGGGAAAGCCCCCTTCCCCCCCCCCGGATCCGGAAATTGCAAAGGATTCCCTTTGCCCCCACACAGTGTCGCTGGGGAGCATGAAAAAAAAGATCGAAGGTTCAGCCGAGTTCTATTCCAGAAAAACCGTTATGATTCCTTCCCCCTATGCCGGACAGATCGAATCACTCGCCACAGACGGGGATAGCGTTTCTACCGGGGAGATCATAGCTGTGCTGACAGCCAGTGATCTGGATAAAAATCTCAAAAACCGGGAAAGCTTAGTGCGCCAGAAATCAGCAGAGATATCTCTGATCCCTGCTGAGAGGGAAAAGCTGCTTTTAGAACTGAAAATCAGGATCGCTGACCTTGAAAAAAAACTGCGGATCGCTGATTCAGAGCATTTTCTGGCTATCACTCCAGATGATTATGAAATCGAAAAAGCCGAGTCCGGGCTTACCAAACTCAATCGCACCCGCAACATTCTGCTCAAAAAGCATCAATCGGACAAGGAACTGCTTTCTGGTGGATATATCTCTTATTTCGAATACCTGCAAAATCTCGATAATCTGCAGCAAAACAGCATTGAAATCTCCATCATGTCATACGATCTGGAACGCGCCAGGCAGGGAGACGGCGCTCTGGAACGGCTCGGAAAAGAAAAAGAACTGGTTCTGGCTAAAGCCAGGCTGGATGAAGCCCTTGTGCAGGAACAGCATCAGTCGCGCATACTCGACTTGAAAGAAAAAGACCTCACCCTTCAGCTGAAAAATGCCGAATCCAAGCTCGACTCCACCCGCAGGTGCATCGAATCCATGACCTGTAGATCACCTGCTTCCGGGTATGTTTTGCGCCTGGAACAGTGGACCAATTCCGGTCTGGAAAAGTTCAAGGAGGGGGACCAGATCCGTCGCTATTCCTCCTTTCTCGCCATCACCGACATAAGCCAGGTTTCTCTGAAAGGCTATCTGAGGGAAAAATTTCTCTCTCAGGTCAGCATTGGGCAGAAAGTGCGTTTTTTCTTCTCCAATTCACCGCATCAGATGTACAACGGTGTGATCAGTGAAATCATCCCCTTCATCATGGACGAAAGCCCGATGGGGGATTCAAGTTCAAGGTATTTCCAGGTCAACATCAATCCCCTTGAACAATCACCGCGCTTTCAACCTGAATCTCAGGTCAATTTCGAAATCATTCAGGCTGAATACGACAAAAGTCTGATCATCCCGTTGAGCGGACTTTTTCATGACACTTCAGGTTTTTTCATCATCACAGCCAATGGCGAAAAAAAGAAAGTCGAAGTCATGGACAGCAATCAGGAAACTGCTGTAATCTCCAGTGGTCTCTCAGAAGGAGACCGGATTATGATCAATGAGAGCAGGGAAAAATGATTTTAGAACGACTGCAGGAAGCCCTGCGCAACATTCTTTCTTATAAAACAAGGGCTTTTCTGACCATGCTGGGAATTATTTTCGGTCTGGTGGCATTCGTTTCCATGATGGCAATCGGAGCCGGGGCTAAGGAGGAAATCCTCAAGCAGATTTCCTCTTTGGGACTGAAAAACATCATCATTCAGGCAAAGCTGGAGATCGGCGAGGAAGACAAGTTGAAAGCCCGCGGCGTGGCTTCTCCGGGCCTGTGCGAGGAAGACATCGCTTACCTGAAAACAGTACTGCCGTTTATCGAAAACTATTCCTGTTATGCTGAGATCAAGGACAAATCCTTGTTTATCGAGGGGATGAAGGTCACTGATGAATTTAAGTTTAAAGCAGTTGACGGCAACTATTTCAAACTGCTGGATTTCAATTTCATCGAGGGTGTCTCACCTGCCGGCGAATGGACCGCCCGCAGCCGCGGCATTATCCTGCCGGAAAAGATCAAACGCAGGGGATTCGGTAACGCCCAGGCCCTTTATCAGCCAGTCTGGATCGAAAAAGAGCTGTTCCAGCTCATCGGAGTTTTCGCTCCTTCTGGCGTGAAAAAAACGCGCCTCGAGGAAGAGGATAAAACCGATCTGTTCGAGGCTGACAGCGATGTTTATCTGCCATTAGACCTTTTTGCCCACCTGTTCCCCGAATGGTCTCAGAATCCTCCTCACCACCAGCTCAGCGGCGCGCTTATCCGCCTCAACTCTGTCGATAACATGGCCTCCCGCAAGCAACTGATCAGCCGGATTCTGCAAAGAAGACACGGCGGAATCACTGATGTTGAAGTTATTGCCCCGCTGGAGCTTCTGAAAAAGTCGCAGAAAACACAGGAAATATTCAATCTGGTCATGCTGCTGATCGCATCGCTCTCGCTTCTGATCGGGGGAATCGGCATCATGAACATCATGCTGGCCAATGTGATGGAGCGTACACGCGAAATCGGCATTCACCGGGCAGTCGGAGCCACCAGAAACGATATTGTGCTCAATTTTCTCTTTGAGTCTCTGCTGCTCTCATCTTCCGGCGGGTTGATCGGAATCCTGCTGGGAATAGTTTCCAGCCTGTTGATCATGAAATATACGGGCTGGCATGTCATTATCAGCCTGCCGGGGGTCACAGGCGGATTACTGGTTTCTGTCTTTGTCGGGGTATTCTTTGGAATCTATCCCGCTTACAAGGCGTCCAGGGTCGAACCGATTCAGGCGCTCAGATATGAGTAATTTATTTATGGAGGAAAAATGAAAATTCAATTATTTGCCTTGCTGCTGCTTCTGGCCGCAAACTCAATCGCAAGCGCTCTTCCGCCGGCCCTGCAGCAGATTGTCGACCAGGCTCTGGAAAACAGCCCGGAATTTGCCGTTGAAAAACTGCAGCATGAGCTATCCATGCTGCAATTATCGATCAACCGGCGTGAACTCCTTCCCGGATTATCCCTGTCCGCCCGCACCGGAACCAATCGTTCCAGCGAGTACATTCAATATTCTTATTCACAGTCCCTTTCAGACAGTCTGTCTCTTCAAGGCAGTTTTCAGGATTATTTTACCGGCACAGACAGTCAGGGAACACTTAAACTTACCAGTGACCTGAATACGCTTTTTTCCGATCAGCTGAGAAAAACCTATGACCTGGAACGGGAAAAAAGAATCCTGTCTTATAAAAAAACCACTGAAAGTTTCAAGCTGGAAGTGATCCGCTCAACTTACGAGCTGGTGCGTCAACAGAATATACTCACTGTGCGGAAGGAATCTCTCGAACACTGGAAAAATACCTTTGAATACTACCAGGCCCGCTTCAAAATCGGAGCTATCAGCAAAATCACCATGCTTAACGCGGAAATCAATTTTCTGGAACAGGAAAACCTCTTTAATCAGCAAACAAAAAGCCTGTCCAACACGATTGAATCTTACAAGATTCTTATCGGTTTCCCCCTTGAATCAACACTTGAGATCAACAGTGAGATCTCTGGGGAGCATTTCGACTGGACCGATATTCCGCTTCAGAAATCCTTTGATGTTCAGATTCGCGAGCACGAACTGGAGTTGATCAGGATCGAGAACAGAAAGAAACATCTTCACAGATACGGCGATTTCACCTTCACTTCTGAATACAATCGCTCATCAGGAGAGGGCGCATACTCGGGAACGCTCGGTTATACTGTCGATCTCGGCAGGAATCATCCGGGCCTGTCTGATCAGGCAACTGATCTGCAACTCTCGATCGCCCGCCGCTCTCTGGAACGGGCCGGACTTGAGAGCCATCGCCAGCGTCTGGCTTATATCGCAGAATATGATTATCTGAAGCGCAACCTCGATCTCTCGGAAAAGAAGCTGAAAAGCGCTACAGAAAGCTATGAATATGCTCAACTGGCCATACAGAAAGGCATGATATCGTCACTTGATCTGCAGGACGCCCAGCAGAAACTGACCAACGCGCAGCAGGACCGATTGAACGCCAATATCAATTTCCTGCTGCTGAAGTATGAGATGATCTATGCTTTCGGAGGAGAGATTTGAGACCAGGCAATCTCTGTTTTGCCTTCATAGCAGCTCTCTTTGCGCTTCACGCGCCTGCAGTTCGCTGCGAAATCATTGAAATCCCGCACCTGGATACTTTTCAGGTCAGACTCAAGATCGAGGGAGAGATCATCTGCAGCAGGGAGGTCAGCGTTTCTGTTCCAGACCGGATCTGGGACGGTAAAATCGAAACCATTCTTGAAGAAGGCACCTGGGTCAAAACCGGGGAAATCATTGTCCGAATCAGTGCGGAAAGCATGAAAAACAATGCTTTTGACCAGAGCGTTGAAATCCAGACCACCACGCTCGACCAGGGGAAAAAGGCCCTGGATCAGCAGATTGATTCGGCCATGAAGGATTTCGACCTTGCTGAGGCCAGACACACTCTGTCTATTGAGGAACTCAGTCTGGCAGGCGTAAAAGCCGGAACCGACCCGCGACTGATCCGCAAAAAAGAACTGGAAAGATCGGTTCTTTCTAAACAGATCGCTTTTCAGGAATCTGTTCTGGCAGGGGAGCGGCTCATGCTGGGTCGAGGATTCATTTCTCAGCTTCAGCTCGATGAACAGGCCGTGGTTCAGGAAAACCAGCGTCTGGACCTGAAACTCTCATCCACAGAAATACTTCTGATGAAAAAGCGTCCCGGCAAGTTGGAATTGTTCAAAGCGCAGAGTTCATTCGAAGGCTTTTCCGGTCGTGTTTTGCAACTGGAGCAGGACATCGAATTCATGAAAAAAAGCCTGGAACTGACTGTAAAATCCGGGGAGATGGAAATCGAGCGGATGAAAAATGAGCTTTCCACCATCACTGATACCATTAACAAATGCACGATCTGCTCTCCCTCTTCGGGAATCTTTGTGCATCCTCAGGAAAACTGGTGGGGGGACGGAGAAATCACAACAGGATCCGCGGTCTGGGCGCGCATGGGACTTGGACGGGTAGTCAACCCTGATGATTTGATCGTCAAATGCCGTGTGCCTGAAATGGACATTGAAAAGGTGCGTCTGGGTCAAGCTGCAGTGATCAAAACTCCCGCTGAAGATATCACAGGCGAAGTCGTACATGTCGGAAAAATGGCTGTCCCCCTGTATCCCGGCGTCAAGGTTTATGAGATCAAGGTGGCGCCTTCAAAGCCTGTCCCCATGATACCAGGCCAGCAGACATCCGTAGAGCTTCTGGTGGCTGATCTGTCGGATCTTTTCAGGATCCCGGTTGATTTCATCACGCTTGATTCAGACCGGGAGATTCTCCCGCTGGATAATGGAAAAACCCATGATATCGATCAATCCAGAGTGCTTTTGAGAGACTTCAATTTTGTGTATCTCAGCTCCAGTGGCATATCTGGAAATCTGAAAGTTTCTATTGGTGAGTGACCATCGGGAATTTTTTTGATATAATCATGATACTTTTTTTTAATGGAGGGTTAATGAGTTTGAAAATTTGCATCCGAACTGTACTGTTCTGTTTCCTGGTGTCCTTGGTTACACCTGTTGCCGCTGAGAACTGCGGCAATAACCGCCATGCCGGTGATAAAAAATCCTGTATGGCGCACACCTGCATTTACTGTATGCTGAATGTCAAAGACTGCAAGTGCGGCGCTTCAGGCCAGGATTGCACATGGGATTGTTCTTGCGAGTCCTGCAAGGGTGACTGCTCAAGCAAAGATTGCAAGGGAGACAGCACTTGCGCCCAGAAACAAGTTCAGGCAACCCCAGTCAATCTTGAGGGCCCCTGCGGGGATTGCATGGGTGAGAACGGTGAATGCAAAAGCCCTGCCCCCTGCGCCAAATGCCGGGAAAAAATCCAGGCCACCAAGGTCAAGAAGTCCTGTAAAGAAGACTGCCAGTGCCCCAAATGCCGACGCAAGGCCCAGGCCGGGAAAAAGGCTCCGCCCAGGATCACTGCAGCTGAACCGGCTGATTTTTCCAACTGCACTGAAGGCTGCCATAAATTCTGCACCTTCAGGATTGTTCCGTTGAATTCCATGATGCACCTGATGCTGTTGAAGACTTTTGACCGCAACCATGACGGCTCACTCGGCAAAGCAGAAGCTGCATCAGAGTCTGATTTCCTTGATTTGATGGTGGCACAGGCTGATACTGACGGTAATGGCGAATACTCCATCACAGAAAAATTCAATCTGATGAATCAGATACGCCTGAAAGTCGGGTTAACCACACTTCCGGGAACCAGGACCCACAAGGGAATACGCAGGGCTAAAGCCCGCCGGATTCGCCTCCCGCACCAGGGCTGCACCGGTGGTGCCTGCCACTAACCATTGATTGCGTTTCTGGATCGCATATAAAAGCCTGCTGAAAAGCAGGCTTTTTTACTGGGTAGTGAATTGGGTCCTGACCCTTGCCCCCACTGTTCCCAATGTGAAAGATAAAGGGGAAAGATAGGAATCCCCGAATCTCCTTTACTCTTTGGAGAGCACGGTCATGATGTTCTCAACAATTCGGGTAAGCCAGGGAAATCGCTCAGGCCAGAGCAGCACAATCGCCGAGATAAACACAATGATTGCTGATATTGAGTAAACCGGATTGGTCAATCTGAAGCCCTTCTCTGTGCGCTCCAGAAATTCAGCAAAAACACTCCCGATGATGAGAAGGAATCCAAGGGCTGACAGCAGCTTGAAAGTATGCATGCTGTTGTAAATAGGACCGGTGAAAATGGAAAAAACCAATAGAAACAAGCCCAGGTACCCCCCCGCCATGCCGACAAAGCGGATTGTGCTCAAACCCTGTTTTTTCCAGTAATAGAACGACAGCACAAGTATCACAAGAAAAAGGACGGAGCCCCGTACCAGAATCCTGTACATCGGTGCTGGGTCAATACCATGGAACTGATAAGCTGTCCCGTTTTCCATCTGAATCATGCTACACGATACGCTCGGTAATGGGAATAAAGCGTTCCTGATTTCTTTTAACTGCCTGATTGAGCACTTTGGTCGGGACTCCATACAATTCGGCCAGGTCCCAGTCCAGCTGTTGAGCCGATAGCCGGATATCCATTCGTCAAGATTGCGGGCCGATTTGAAATCGGCCCCTACACCGATAAAAAAAGGCTTCCATCGCTGGAAACCCTTTGTTTTCGTCCCGCTCAGCCCTGCGGGCTTCGGGGATCAAATTATTGTAACAGCCCTCACAGCAGTTCGGGCTTAACAATCAATGGTTTTATCCCGCTCCGCCCTGCGGGCTTCGGGGATCAAATTATTGTAACAGCCCTCACAGCAGTTCGGGCTTAACAATAATTAGATGGTGGGTGCTACAGGATTTGAACCTGTGACCTCTTGCCTGTCAAGCAAGCGTTCTCCCACTGAACTAAGCACCCGTCAACAAATCTGCGTATCAGGCTACCTCAGCCCACATACTCCTGTCAACACTTATACCAATCACCAATTACCCGTTACCCTTCTCTGATTTGACTTGTCAACTATGCAAA
This sequence comes from Candidatus Wallbacteria bacterium, assembly GCA_028711905.1. Taxonomy (GTDB): domain Bacteria; phylum Muiribacteriota; class JAQTZZ01; order JAQTZZ01; family JAQTZZ01; genus JAQTRI01. The sequence goes on from JAQTRI010000074.1 coordinate 7,479, forward strand.
CCGTGGAACAGATAAAAACTGCTTCCCCCCGGGATCAATCCGGGTATAATTGATTTTAAGAATATACCGGACGGCTTTCCGGCATAAAGAATATAACAACAAGAAAAGCCGTACTGGAACAATTCCAATCGGAGGGAGGTGATCAGGCATATGGATTGATGACTGGAAAAGGGGGTATAAGTTATGCAAAGACCAGTTAAAAAGGTCATGAGCGAAGAGCTGACTACAGGCATGAAGCTCGCCAGGGCAGTAATGGTCGAAGATACTGTGCTGCTCGAAAAGGGTGAAATTCTCTCTGAACGGTACATCAGGAACATCAAAAATCGTGATGTCCGTTATGTTTTCATCGAAGAATACATCGACAGATGGTCCCCCTGCGGGATGTCTCCTGAAGCCGATCCTAAAGACGGTTTCTGCCGCAGGATCATTGAGTCTCTCGGAAGCGATCCGGTTCCGGATTCTGCGTACTTATCCAGGGCATCAGTTAAATCCGCAAAGGATCTTCCCTGCGAAGTCTTTCAGGAAGCCTATTGCTCAGACATGAAAAAACTGGAAAATCTGTTCGCAGGTTTCGCTAAAGACCAGGAGATCAGAGAAGAAAACGCCAGGCAGATCGTGGAAGACCTGGTTCATCAGGTCAAGCAGAATCCGCGCCAATCGTTCAATCTTACCTACAGTGAATCCCTGCACAACTATCTGCTGTCGCACTCACTGAACACAACCTATCTCTCCGTCCTCGTCGGCCACCTGTCCGGCATGATCGAGGAAGAACTTATGACACTCGGGCTTTCAGCCCTGCTTCATGACATTGGCATGCTTAAGCTGGGAAACCCTGTATGGAATTTCCCCCGGAATCTGGATGAACTGGAACGCTTCGATGTAATGAAACACACTATCTATGGTTTTGACTGCTTGAGCTCATGCCCCGGGCTGCCAAAGGAAGTCGGGTATGTTGCCTATTCTCACCACGAGCGCACAGACGGCACAGGTTACCCGAGGAACAAACAGGGGAATCTGATCAGCGAGTTCGCTCAAATCGTGGCTGTCTGCGATGTCTTCGCAGCCATGGTCTCGCAAAGACCTTACCGCAAACGAAACAGCCTTGCCGGCACCATAGCTTTTTTCAACAGCAGCAAAACAAAGGGTTTCAACCGGTTTTACACCAGCCTGCTGACAGATTTCATCACAAGGCATGTTGACCCGTCGATCTGGCAGGAAGCATGCTCGAAAAACACCCGCAATTCAGGTGATAAGCTGGTAACCGTTGTTGACGAATCTCCTGATGTCGCTTCCATGATCCTCTGCGCATCGCTGAAGAGGCATAACTTCCTGGTCAGCTGCGTTTCAAAAGCCAATGATCTCCCGGAATCTGTCGAATCGGATCGGCCTGACCTGATGATCATCATTGTCAGGGAAAACAGCGGCCGAGAACTGGCCGGCATCATCGCTCAAAGCGAACAGTGCCGTACTCTGCCGTTCATCGCGCTGTCCATCAGTCAGGAACTGGACACCACAGGCGCGAAGTCACAGTTCGACATAGTCTCCGCTCTGCACAAGGTTAAAAAAGCAGCCGGGACTTCATACAACTAAGATTCACATGCTGATACCAGTGCGGCGCCGGTTCCAAAGCGCCGCTTTTTTCTGTGGGAAATTTTATGATATAATAAGCATCGTTCCATCTTTTCAGGAGGAAACGATGAAGTTTAATTCACCTCTTCTATTGAAAGTTACGCTGGCGGTACTTATCTGCCTCCAGCTTTGCGGGTGCAGCGCTTATTTCGCCAAAGTGGAAAAGGCCTGGGAACTTTATGTGTCCCCCCCTCCTGCTCCCAAAATCATCGTACCCAAAAAAAAGGTTGAGACCAAAACAGAGGAAGTTGTTGTCATTGACAAGGAAAAACTGGCGGAAATGCTTTTTGTCGCCGCTAAAACCGATGATGTTTCAGGAATCCGCCGCCTGATCGTTGACGGGGTTGATATCAATGCCCGCAGTAAAGACGGTTACAATGCCCTGATTTTCGCGGCAGCCAAAGGCCACAAACGCACAGTTCAGCTCCTGCTCGACCAGGGCATGGATATAAACGGCAAGGACGACCGGTCCGGAGCCACAGCCCTGTTTTACGCCGCTGCTTCAGGACACACTGATGTCGTCAAACTTCTTCTGGAACTTGGCGCAGACGACAGCATCCGCAACAATGCCGGAAAACTGGCCATCGAGATGGCGGTCGCCAAAAAACAGGAAGAAATCGTCAAGCTGATGGACAAGGAAGGCAAATACTGGCAGCGCAAATTCATCGGCAAGATCGCCTTCATTTCCCAGTCCTATATTGGTGATGAAAGCAAGGAAGAAGTTCCAACTCTCTGGCGTGACGAGATATTTCTTTTTGACGGCAATGACCCCAAACCGGAGCGGTTGACCTTTATCAACAGCTATGAATACATTTCACTTCAGGGACCGGCTTTTTCGCCTGACGGACTTAAGATATATTTTGCCGCAGGCGCGGACATCAAGGCAGCAGATCTTTATTCTGTTGACACCAACAAGAAAAATCTGGCGAAGCTTCCCCAGAGCACCCCAAGAGGAGACTGGGCTCCAAGCATCTCCCCGGCAGGAAAATCCATGCTTTTCGCGTCCGAACGGGACGAGGCCTATAACAGCGACATTTATCTCCACACAGAGGGCGAAGAGCTCAAGCGCATGACCAATATGTTTGCCTGGGACGGATCCCCCAGCTTCAGTCCGGCAGGTAGTGAGATCATTTTCGTCACCATGCGCGACACGATGAACAAAGTCTACACCATGTCAGCGAGCGGGGAAAATGTCAAAAAGCTGTACAATGATAATGTTGAGGAGTTTGATCCGCGTTATTCACCAGATGGAAGCAAAATCGTATTCCGCAAGCTGCAGAACCAGGAATTCCAGTCCGAGATCTTCATCGCCAATGCTGATGGAACATCGGCTGAGCAGCTCACCAGCTTCAAGGGCTCGCACGAATGCTATCCCTGCTTTTCACCTGACGGAAAATACATTGCCTTTATCTCTGCGGGTTCGCTGGAAGGTCCGGCCCCTAAAGGGAAATTGATGCTGATGGAGCTTGACGGGCGCAAGGTTACCACTCTGTGGGATCCGGTGAGAGCTGAACGCATCGACTGGTCTAAATAGGGGCGTATCATTCGCCTCTGCTAGTAAAACACCTTCTGCTTGAGGGCTTCCAGCATTCCCTTAAAGCATACTACCCGGTAGCATGGCTTCCTGGCATCGCGGTATCCTTGCGAATGCACTGCCTCAGGTAATTCTTTGTGTCTGGTACAGTGATCCACCATTTTCCCGCGAAATTCATCCACTTCTTTGCGGGGGAAATACTGCACTTCGCGGTTCAAGCGTTCGAACTCTCCCCACAGCTTGAAAAAAGCCCTGATATCTCCCGTCCGTTCCCTTGACGAGCGATGAAACCAATCGTACAAAACCTCGGCAGTGCCCCCCCGGCCTTTGAAAACTCTGAGATTGACCCGGAAAACCGCGTGCAGAGGAGAAATTCGCTCCAGCATGCGCTCCCCTGAGAGAGGTTCTTCGGCATGAGCGAAATCCAGCAGGAACATGGCCCTGCTGTCACCCCTCACACGGTTGAAAGACCCGAATACACCATCCCTGATCAGGACAAACACATCATCAAGCCAGAGACGACTGTGCATCGAAAATTGCTCGCTGATAAGGGACTGAAGATCGGCCTTGTCCTGCGACAGATTCATACCGGCGAAAAGATTCATGCCCCGCCGTCCGCCTCGGTCCCGATACAAAGGATCAGATTTTCCATCAACCGGTCAAGTTCCTCTTTCGGATGCCTCAACAGTCTCCAGCCAATAAATTTATTGGCATCAGCAACTGATCTGATGGGAAAAATCATGCCCCTGTCACTCATCAGCTTGAGGCTCCTGCGAATCTTGTCGTTTTCCCTTTTTCCAGAGATGAGCACTCCAGTGCTCCTGCCGCTGCTTACCGCTTCTGAAATCATGGAGAATGAATCCTCAGTCACCACAACACTGTTGGTCCAGGCCAGCATGCCGGGCAGGGGATTGTATTGCTGCTCATCGACAAAAACCGCCAGACAGAACGCCGGGTGCGTAGCCATCTGCTTCAAGGCATTTCCAACATCCGGCGGAGTGCGCCTGGAGGTCGTCATTAGCACCTCCATACCAGCTGAAACAA
>JAQTRI010000478.1 GCA_028711905.1 Candidatus Wallbacteria bacterium
GGAAATCTCGGCATCGGTACCAGTAATCCAGGTTACAAACTCGATGTTAACGGAACTGGGCGTTTCTCAGGAGATGTAACCATCACTGACGATTTGACTGTCAACGGCTCAATATTGGGGGGACTGACAGCTACAGGAAGCTCAGAGTTTCTGTCTGGAAGCGATACAAGTATCACGATAGGTGCTTCTGCCACTAGCGACCATTCGTTAGTGATGAACTGGGATGACACTAATCAGGCTTTCTCCGCATATTGCTATGGGGACTCCGCATCAGAAGGACTGTCGATCACTTCAACAGAGTTTTTTGGGATTGGCACCAATGACCCCAAATCCAAGTTGCATCTCAAAAATGAAAATGCAACAACTCACACTGATGTCAACGCTAACGGTCTGATTATTGAAAACACATCCACAGGAATTGCTTCCCAGATTTCTTTCAAAGCCGCAAATACTTCTGGAATCAGTACTCCTGATGACGACACTATTGCAAAAATCGGGGCGCTTTCAGTCAGTACCAGCAGCTCTCACTATGGAGAGATAATTTTCAGCACCAGGAACGGCACTGACATGTATGAGCGTGTGCGGATAGATCAAAACGGCCTGGTAGGTATCAACACTGACGATCCCCAAGTCACCTTGGATGTCAACGCAGATTCGATTCGTGTTCGCACAAGCCAGTCTCCTGCATCGAGTGGCACAGGAATCGCTGGGGAGATTGCCTGGGATTCAGAGTTTCTTTACATTTGCACTGCAGCTAATACATGGAGAAAAGTTGCGCATTCTAGTTACTAAAGGTATTCAACCATACAAGATAAGAACTGTTTTCGGCACAGTTACATATCCCCCGGCTCCGATGCCGGGGGCTCTTTTTTAAATTGTTTTCGTACTAAGTGAATTTTTTTTGCCCTGTCCCAAATTGAAGATCTAACCATTTTCTGATACTATAGTGTATAGAGTATATCCCATGCCCAAATTTGAGTTGACCGACAGTTTCCAATCCGATCTCTGGGACAGCCTGGTGGACAACTCTCCTCAGGGCACGGTTTTCATTGAAAGCGATTTTCTCAGCTCAACTTCAACAAGACATGAAAAATACTTGATTTTCAAGGGCCAGGATCTTAAGGCAGGAATCTGCGTCTGCATCTCTGAAAACGGCGAAGATTGCATACTGGATGATCTGGTAGTTTACAACGGTCTGATTTTCCGGGAAGACGAGAGGAAAAAAGACTCACGAGCCAGGCTGGAACGCTTCGAACTAACCGAATTCACCATCGATTTTCTCACCAAACGATTCCGGACCATCGAAATAAGCCTGTCTCCGCACTTTGAAGACATCCGACCGTTTCTCTGGCACAATTACCATGAACAGGCACCGGGAAAAAGATTCATTGTTGATGTCAGGTACACCAGTTATCTGGACATCAGTGGACTCGGTGATCCTGCATCTGAAGAAACCAATCCCGTTTTCCAGAACATGATCCGGCTCAGGCAGAGGGGTGTCCGTAAAATGCGGCAGATCGAATCCCGTTTTTCGCAATCGGATGACCCGAACCTGATTGCCGACTTTTACCGCAAAATGATGAATGCCAAAGGTGAAACTGTTCCTCAGGAGAAGCTCGACCGGATGCGCTCCCTGTCCGCTTATCTGATCAAAAGCGGCAAAGGCGCACAATTCCGGGTGACCGATTCTTCCGGCCCGGACATTTATGCCATAAATTTCGGCTTAGACAGGAAAAGGGCATACGCCCTCTTCGCCGCGGGAAAGGATACCTCTCCTGACATGTATGAAGGAACCATCGCCTACTGGGATTCTTTTCACAGTCTGGCGCGAAACAGTGGAGTAAGTGAGATCGACTTCGAAGGAGTCAACAGCCCGAAACGCAGCTGGTTCAAGCTTGGATTCGGGGGGGACATCAGAGCTTACTATCAAGTTTCCTTGAAAAGGAGCGATTGACTAATGAAAAAATACATCCCGATTAATAAAGGACACTTCGAACTCGACACCGCTGAGCGTTCCGCAAGTTTCAGCGGGAAGCTTGCTTATGGGTGGGAGAGTGAATACCGCGAATATCGGAGGCTGTGGATTGATCTGCCGAAAACCAGAACTGTGCGGAATTATCCGTTACTGGTCGATCTCGAACTCTCTTCCATCTGTAATCTGCATTGCCCGATGTGTTACACATTGACGGATGAGTTCAGACAAAAGGTCACGAAAGGGCTGATGGATTTCGCATTAGTGCAAAAAATCATCAGTGAAATCGCCGGAAAAGTTTACTCAGTCCGACTCAGCCTGAGAGGTGAACCTACGCTGCACCCCGATTTCGTCAAAGCGATCGAGTTTGCCAAAAAAAGCGGGATCAGGGAGGTTTCGTTTCTGACCAATGGCAGCACTCTGACATTGGAAAATTTTATCGGGATTTCCAAAGCCGGCGCTGACTGGATCACAGTATCAATCGATGGCACAGACAACGAATACAACGCCATCCGTATGCCGCTCAAATTCGATGAAACATTGGAAAAATTGCGCCAAATTGCCGAATACAAAAAAAATCACGGCCTGGTAAAACCGGTAATCAAGGTCCAGGGGATCTGGCCTGCGATTCGACCGAACCCGGAAAAGTATTATAACACACTGGCCCCTGTCAGCGATCTGGTGGCCTTCAATCCCCTGATCGACTATCTGCGCAAGGATCATGACATTATTTACGAGGAACGCTTCGCCTGCCCGCAGATCTACCAGAGACTGGCGATTTGCTCTGATGGACTGGCTATGATGTGCGCAAATGATGAGGCCGGAGATCAAATCATCGGCAATTCCGAGGTCTCGACGGTTCACGAACTGTGGCACAGTGCAGAAATGCAGAGCAGAAGGAAAATTCATGAGCGTACAGACGGATTCAAAGAATTTTCCATCTGCCTCAATTGCTTTT
>JAQTRI010000479.1 GCA_028711905.1 Candidatus Wallbacteria bacterium
AGGCAATGGCATGAAATCTGAGGCAGTCAAGATCTATGCCAGAATCAAGGATGTCACGGCAGTGATGTATGAAGAGGCTGAGGCCTATGTCAGAAAGCGCGTTGAACTGGAATACAAACTGCGCGAACATCATGAACTGGCCAATAGATACCTGGAAAAAGGCAAGCTGAAAGAGGCCAAGCAGACCCTGGAAAAAATTGTGAGCATGGTCAGAGAGATGGAATAGGGGTCGATTTCAAATCGACCCTCAACCCGGGTGGGTAATTGGTAATGGGTGATGGGTGATGGGTGATGGGTAATGGGTGATGGGTAATAGGTAAACGGTAATGGGTGATAGGTAACAGGTGATGGGTCCAACGCCGTGAAAGCGGGTATGCGGTAATGCGGGCATGGCATAAGGATAAGCTTGACCCCAGTTGAATTGTCTTGGTACAATGTGGTGACAAACGCGACCCCTTCTATGATAAAGAGGGGGTTTTGGTTTTGCCTGACACTGAAACGGAGGATAGTAACATGGCTGTTCCCAAGCACAAAAAATCCAAGAGTAAGACCCACATGCACAGGTCGCACCTTGCCATCAAGGAGCCTAAGCATATCGGCGTCTGCTCGAACCCGGACTGCAAGCAGCCGGTGGCGTCCCACCAGGTTTGCACCGCCTGCGGGTATTACAAGGGTAAACAGGTTGAAACAAAGAAGAAAGATAAGTGATCCGGCGTAAGCCAGATGTGGATTGCGCTTGACATAATGGGCGGAGATCATGCGCCGGCGGAAGTTCTTGCCGGTGCTGCAGCGGCTCTTGAGAGCAATGAGTCGTTGCGCCTTTTGCTTATCGGAGAAAAACCGGTCCTGGAGAAAAGCCGGGCGGATTTCAGTTTTCCTGAAGGCAGAGTCGAATTTCTGACTTCAGGGGAAAGCATTCTGATGAGTGATAATCCCCTGATCAAGAAACCGGAGTCCTCGATCAATCTCGGACTGGAACAGGTTAAATCCGGTAAGGCCTCGGCTTTCGTTTCAGCTGGGAATACCGGGGCACTGATGAGCCAGAGCCTGCTGACTCTGGGCAGGGTGGCTGGCGTTAAACGGCCGGCCATTGCTACTACGATTCCTAAGAAAAACGGGTTTTTTCTGTTGCTCGATGCAGGTGCAAACAGCGAATGCAAACCGGAAAATCTTTTACAGTTCGCAAGGATGGGCAGCATATTTCTTCGTGAGGTGCACGGTGTCGCTTCGCCAAAAGTCGGCATTCTCAATATCGGCACAGAAGAAAAGAAAGGACCGCGCGAGATTCAGGAATGCTTTCAGCTTATGAGAAGTGCGCCTGAGATCAATTTCACCGGAAACATCGAGGGAAATGCGCTGTTTTTCAGCGACATCGATGTGGTGGTTGCTGACGGATTCCTCGGCAATGTTACACTCAAGCTGATGGAAGGCTTCGCCACTTTTCTGCTTGGATTATTTGATCACGCTCTGGAAGAGCAGGCGGTCTGCACTAAAGAACAAAAAAACAAGGTCCTGTACGCGCTTTCGAAAAAACTGGACTATTCCGAATATGGAGGAGCGCCATTGCTTGGTGTCGAGGGAATTTCCATCAAGGCCCACGGCGGTTCGCGAAAAAAGGCTATTGCCAATGCCTTGAAGTACGCTTACCTTTTCTCCTCCAGTGGCACAATGAATAAAATCAAGGAGTCTTTTAAAAATGAGTGATCGAGTGCTTGGCGCGAAGATCTCAGCCACAGCTTCGTATCTCCCTCCCAGGATCATGCCCAACAGCGAACTGGAAAAAATGGTTGAGACCACAGATGACTGGATTGTTGACCGGACCGGTATCAAGGAACGGCGCATCGCCGCTCCAGGGGAATGCACTTCAGACCTCGGGTATAAGGCCGCCAAAAAACTTCTTGACGATTATCGGATCGACCCGAAGAGCATCGATTTGATCATCTGTGCCACTTTTTCGCCTGATTTTCTGTTCCCGGCCACCGCCTGCCTGATCCAGCATCGTATCGGGGCTGTCAATGCCGGAGCTTATGATGTGGAAGCCGCCTGCACCGGGTATGTTTCGGCACTTTCCATTGCAGCGGGCATGGTGAAATCCGGTGAAATGAAGAGAGTGCTGGTGGTTGCAAGCGAAACCAACTCCCGTATCATGGACTGGACAGATCGCAACACCTGTGTGATTTTCGGAGATGGTGCAGCTGCGACACTAGTGGAGCCGACTGAGCCCGGCAAGGGCATACTGGGATTTTTCCTCCGCTCTGACGGTGGGGGTGCTGAATTGTTGGAGATGCCGGCAGGTGGAACAAGAATGCCGGCCAGCCAGGAAACCGTGATGACCAGGCAGCATTATCTTAGAATGAAAGGCAAGGAAATTTTTAAAATGGCTGTCGCCGGCATGTCGGATGGCGTGACTAACCTTCTGCAGAGATTCAACTATCGGCGTGAAGATATCAGTGTGCTGGTGCCGCACCAGGCTAATAAGCGCATTATGGATGCTGTCGGCAAAAGGCTGCACTTGAGCCCGCAAAAAGTGTGTTCAAACATTGAACGGTATGGTAACACCTCGGCCGCCACGATCCCGATCTGTCTTGACGAAATGAACAGGGGCCGGGTCGAGGGCCTGATGCTCAAATCCGGGGACCTTGTGGCTCTGACCGCTTTTGGCGGTGGGTTGACATGGGGCGCCGGCCTGATCTTGTGGGAATAGGCTTCGCATTTTTAAGGAGGACGGATGGATTTTAACCTGACACCGGCTCAAAGCATGATCCAGAGGATCGTCAGGGACTTTGCCCAGAAAGAGGTGGAACCTCTGGCTGGGATTATTGACGAGGAAGAGCGTTTTCCCTGGGAAACTGTGAAGAAAATGGCTGCCATGAACCTGCTGGCCTTGACAGTTCCAAAGGAATATGGGGGCGCGTCTGCGGATTCGTTG
>JAQTRI010000075.1 GCA_028711905.1 Candidatus Wallbacteria bacterium
CGAAAACCCCACGGGGAATCTCCGAAACCCCCGGCGAGTTCACCCCACGCCCGTTCTGGACCTTGCTCAGGTTGCGCATGATGAAAGCAAGGGAACCATCGAAAACTTTGCGCAGAGACCCGGTGATGTCCTCGGTATCCACATACTCGCTGACATGGATGTCATCTCCGGGATATCTGACGGCTTTGACAACGAACTGCGGCTTGATGCGTTCAGGCCACTCAGCGAACATCAGCGCGCAAGCCAAATTAAGATTTCCGTCACCTGCAACCAGATTCATGTTCTGCAGCATTTTCAGAAGTTCGTTTCCGTCATCCGGGAGATCCTGTTCACAGAAATCACGGAGATACTCGCGGAATAGCAACCGGTCCAGTCTGCCGATTCCGACCCCGGTGGTTATCTCATCTGCATAAAACTGTCCGGTTTCCTGGAACAATCTCCGCAGCTCTTCCTTGGTATTCACCCTCCGCTTGTCGGCACCACATTTGAACCAGATCACGCCGTTTTTGTCAAAGTAGGGCCTGTCAAGCCCTTCAGGCACAGTCAGGACAATGACGAGACGCCCGGATTTAAGCGCTACATTTTCAGTCTTTACCGTGACAGGACTGCGCACCAGGTTTCCACAGGCATTGCTTATCAGTTGATTAACCCGGCCTACATCTTCCAGCGACAGCCCGGGCAGAGAACAGTCATCAGCCACTCCGATGAAAAGCGTTCCGCCGCCGGAATTGGCGAACGCGGCTATCTCCGCAGCCAGAGCCTCACCGTTACGAACATCCGCCTTGAACTGACGGGTGCTGTCTTCGCCTAATGCGATCATGGGCATCATCGCCTTCAGGTTCACGGCACCTCCTTGAAGTGCAAGCCATTCAACTGAATTATATCAGGAAACCACCCTGATCTCCGAACAGACCACCTGGTACCGGTGAACCTTTTGGTGAACTTTATGGTGTACCTGTCATAGAACTTCGAAGCCACGGGGTCGCGTCTCGTTTTGACAAAATTCAATTGCAGCGCTTACTGCAAATCCAGACAGTTTCATGGCTTTGGCGGGGACAGGCCGTAAAGATTAGCTCAGGATTTGGGAACGGCTAGTCCCCGGAGCATGGTGGGCACAGCCAGTCCCCAGTGTCTTGCAGCATCGAGATTTTCAATGAGCTCAACCAGAACGCCTTCAATGGACTGATCATCGGAGAAATGCAGCACCCTCCCCGCCTCTTCCAGCAGTTTCAGCCGCAGGGTGAAATCGAAGTCATTTTGGTTCATGCCGTTCTACGAATTCCGGTCAGACAAGCGCACAATCTGCCCCTCCCTGCGCCCGATCTCCAAAACCGGCAGGGTATCATCCTCGATCCATTGCCGCTCGCCGCAAGGAATCGGCTCGATTCTGCTGTCCACCGCCGCGGCTGTGCGCCAGAGAGTATTGATCTGGTCCCGTGAATACTCACCATCGAACGATGGGGAAATCACTATCAGGTCGATATCGCTGTACTGGTGGCTGTGCCCGTTGGCCATTGAGCCGAAGATCACGCCGAAACTGACTTTCATGCCGCCCGCATCCAGCGTATTCAAATATTTTTCGACGCTGCTTAAAACTGATTTTTCAACCATTGGACAGCCTCTTGTGTTCTGCGCAGATATTCCCTGGCGTCTTTCAGCACCGGCAGGCTGGAAGCACTCACAGGATACCTGCCTTCGATGTTGAACTGGTTCATGTCCGCCAGCAATTCGAGATGCTCTTTTGCCGGCGAGAGCCCCGCAATCTCAGAAAGCCGGACCAGATTGTGCAACGGTGGGGCCAGATTCTGCGTTTTATTGCAAATCGCTGCTTTCAGGTACTTCTCAAGTGAAAGATGCGCAAAAAAAAGCCCGTGCCTGATCCTGCCGTCAGACACAAGTTTCAGTGCCACTTCCAGATCTTCTCCGGCACCGGAAATCCAGTAGGCTGTTTGCTTTTCGATATCAACCATCAACAATCAGGCTATCAATCAAGCGTACAACTGTCAACAGCAACCCGCCTCTTCCAGCAGTTTCAGCCGCAGTGTGCAGGTGCCGTCAGCTAAGTTCATATTCAGATTCTATCTGCCGGTTCCAGATAAATTCAATGATAGGCATCTTTCCGGTGCCTGACTTTCATGACTTTGACCGTCTTTTCCCGTTCATTGATTTCGTAAATTACACGGTATGAGCCGATTCTGATCCGCCAGTCGTTCTTTGAATTCGTGATTTTTCTGCTCCCGGAAGGCCGCGGATTTTCCGCCAGAGATACGATGTACGGAATAATTCTCTGGAACTCGGCAGGCGTCAGCTTTTTCAGATCGCGCTCAGCCGTGTGTTCAAGCAGAACTTTATACACCCGAATTGTGTTCCTTGAGAAAATCGTCCAGTTCCCTGAACTCAAGCGGCTTTTTCCGCATCTCGTCAAGCAATCGCAGATCTTCCAGGTCTTCCAGTCGCTCCAGCATCTCTCGGTAAACATCGATTTCCAGGATCACCGCCGCAGGCTTGCCCTGCCGATACACGATTTCAGGTGCCTGATGCTTAGTGTTATTCTTCATTAATCCATCCCTGTCGTTTCCCCGGATTATACCTGTAAACATCAAATCAGTAAAGCCTTCGAGCCGCCTCTTCCAGCAGTTTCAGCCGCAGGGAATATGCGTTGTCAGAATTGTTCATGCCGAATCACGATATCAACTCACGCTGCGATCACCACATATTCGGCCGAAGAACCGTTCTCCGGGATCGGCAGATTGTCCTCGCGCAGCCCTTCGATGTGGAATTTGATGGCTTCGAACATGTTCTTCTCCGCATCCTCCTTAGTCCCGCCAGTGGCTATGCACCCCGGCAGATCCGGAGAATACGCCGAAAAATTACCGTCCGCCTTTTCTATCACCACCAGAAATTTGTGCATCAGTCGCCCCCTTTGAGCTGTGCCTGCTTGAGAATGCTGTTCAGCGTCCCGGGAGCCAGATCGTCACCCGGATGCCCGGCAATCGTGACACGCCCTTTTTTCAGCTTGTGCTTGTACTGCTGATGACTGCCCTTTGTTGCTGGCAGATACCAGCCGTCATTTTCAATCAATTTTATTACTTCACGGATCTTCATAATACCTGCCGGGGCACAAGAGAATAACACACATCATCATTCAGGCTATCAATCAGACATACAACTGTCAACTAAACCCCGCCTCTTCCAGCAGTCTCAGCCGCAGGTTGAAAAGCCATGCAATTCCGTTTAAAATGGGGTGAAGAATTCAACCGCTATGCACTCCTGGTGAAAATGGGTTAATTATGGATCTGCATGAAATCGCCGACTACTGGCACAAACTGTCCAAAGAGGATTTCAGCACGGCTGACACACTTTTCCGTTCCGGAAAGTTCGTACCCGCCATGTTTTTCACGCATCTGGCTCTGGAAAAGATGCTAAAATACCTTTATGTCCGCTGGAATTCAACCGAAGCGCCCCACCCCCATAATCTGCTTGCCATTGCCGGAAAAATCGGCTGCCCTGAGATGAATCCGGAAAAGCTGAAAGTCCTGGCTGGATTTTCAGCTTTCAACATCACGGCAAGGTATGACGATTACAAGCTGAGTTTTCACCAGGTCTGCGACCGGGAATTCGCTGAAAAACATCTTTCGCTGTGCAAGGAGCTGCTGCAATGGCTGGAATCTCTGCAGAAATAATTGACAGAGTTGTCAGGTTCAAGGAATTGGCTTCCCGGGTGATCCAGATCAGAAAAGCCATCGTCTTCGGCTCCTATGCAAAAGGCTGCCAGAGGGAAGAGAGCGACATCGATGTCTGCATTATCAGCGACAATGTCACGAACAATTTTCTGGCTCTTCAGAGCATCATGCCGTTTGTAGTGGATGTCGATTACCGGATCGAACCCGTGGTATTTTCTTACGCTGAGTATATCTCTCAAGAAAACCTCGGAGTGCTGGGCGAAGTCAAGCGTTACGGAATCGAAGTCTGACCAAACAGCATCGTTACCCAGGAAAACCCCTGCCGCTTCAGGCTGTCTTCATTGATCCATTTTTCACAAAGTCTGAATCCAGATTGAGCGAACACCCGCTCCAGTTCTTCTGCCGAAAGCTCGGAAAACAGCCTCCCGTGGTCGTCCCTGCGCTCTTCAGTCACGCCTTCCCTGGTGTAGGGAACCGACACTAAGGCCCTGCCCGAATGCTTCAGCAGCAGTTTCAATCCAGCCACTGCGTCAGGAAGATTTTCCTTCTGCAGATGCATCAGCACCGCCGAGCACACTATAGCATCGAATCCCCCGCCGAACGGATACCCGGGATCAGGTAGTCCGGCTTCAGTGATGCGTGATTTCAGGTCCGGATATTTTTCGTATGTTTTTTCGCGCAGCTCAGAGCAGGGCTCGATGCCGTATGCGTCATGCCCGAGCGAGAGCAGCGTTCTCAGATCGCGACCGGAGCCGCATCCAATGTCCAGAATCCGGCACGGTTCTGGAAAGGCTCTAATGAAATAATCGGCTATGCCGCCGGAAACAGATTCATAGCGCTCGAAAACCTCAGACGCATTCTGCGAATAATAGATGAGAGTATCACGGTCCATGCAGCCTTACTTGCTTCTCCGCCGCAATTCATTAAGCACTTCATCGAGCGTAATCCCCTCTTTCGCGATCAGGACTGTGAGGAAATAGAGTACATCCGCCGCTTCCCACACCAGCTCATCACGGGTTACTGCTTCCACCACTTCCTGCGCCTCTTCCATCATTTTCTCCCGCACAAGCTCTTTGGTCAGAGTAGCCGTGTACGAGCCTGGACGCGGGTTTTTGAAACGATCTTCAATCACGCGGTACAGCCCGGAATGCGTGAATTTTTTCGCGCCGAAGCAGGAGTAACTCCCTGTGTGGCAGGCCGGACCGTGCTGCCTGACTGTAAGAAGCAGGGCATCGCGGTCGCAGTCTGTGCGGATGCGCATGAATTCCTGGATATGTCCGGAGGTTTCGCCCTTTTCCCATAACTTGCCGCGCGAGCGGGAAAAATAGCACCCTCTTCCGGTTTCAAACATCCGGCGCAGAGATTCCTCGTTGCTGTAAGCCAGCATGAGCATCTGGCCGTGCTCATCGCAGGTAATGGTGGGAATCAGACCGCCGGACTTTTCCCAGTCTAAGCTTCTGACAAAAGCATCGTTGAGATCGATCTTTCCTGTGTAAAGCGCCATGCCCAGCTGCACGCAACATCCGGACCGCACAAGCCTGACAGCCTCTTCAGTCGTATGCACGCCACCAGCAACAGTGATACGGTTCTTTGTCAGACCCATGAGCTCACTGACCAGTTCATGATCAGTGCCCTGCATGCCTCCCTCGCGCTCAACACAAGTAAAAAGGAATTCATCACAATAGCGTTCAAGCTCCCGGACAGCAGATAAAACTTCAATGCCGGTATCATGCTTCCATCCGCAGGTGGCAATCCTGCCTTCCCTGGAATCAATGGCCAGCATGATGCGCGATTTCCCGATTTTTTCGCACAACTGCGCTAAAAAAGCATGATTGATGCGGTCCTGGTCAAAGGCCCTGGACCCGATGATAATCCGGGTCGCTCCGTATGAGAGAATGCGCTGTGCCTTTTCCAGATCGCGAATCCCTCCGCCCACACGGCATTCGGCGAATCCGCAGATCTCGCGGATGAGTTTTTCATTATCTCCCTGGGAAAGCGCCGCGTCCAGATCGATCAGGCCGATCTCTGCGACACGGTCGAATTCGCGCGCCAGAGAAAGCGGATTGTCGCGCTCCAGGACTTTCTCCCTGCCCTGCCGAAGTTGTACCGCTTTTCCCGACATCAGGTCAATCGAGGGTATGATCATCTGACATTGACTCCTCTTGCTGACAGATATTCCTTGATTTCAATGATCGACAGTTCCTTTAGATGAAGAAGCGATGCCAGAAGAACAGCCTCTGCCCGGCCTAAGGACACAGCCTCGTAAATCTGCTCCAGGCTTCCGGCACCGCCGGATGCGATGACCGGCACACCCACGCTTTCAGAGACCTTTTTGGTCAGCTCCAGATCATAACCGTGGCCTGTACCGTCCTTGTCAATGGAGTTGAGCAGGATCTCGCCAGCGCCAAGCCTGACAGCCTCCTCAGCCCATTCCAGAACATCTCTGCCTGTATCATTCCTGCCGCCCTCGGTAAATGCGTGCCAGGAAGAGCCACAGCGTTTGGCGTCAATGGACAGCACAATGCACTGTGACCCGAACTGCTCCGCCCCCATGGAGATCAGGGCAGGGGTCTTGAGCGCTGCTGTGCAGACAGCCACCTTGTCGGCGCCGGCGTTCAAAAGTACCCTGATGTCATCAACAGTACGGACGCCTCCACCCACAGTCAGTGGAATAAATACCTCTCGCGACACCAGTTCCACTGTCTCGACCATGGTTGTGCGGTTCTCGTGCGATGCTCCGATATCGAGAAATGTCAGTTCGTCCGCTCCCTGCATATAGTACACGCGTGCCAGTTCAGCCGGATCACCGGCGTCTTTCAGGCCCTTGAATTTCACACCCTTGACCACCCGGCCCGCATCCACATCAAGGCAGGGGATGATGCGCACAGCGAGAGGGGATTTGAATTCATTGTCCATGGCATTACCTCAAATCGGTGATCAGTAATCAGTGATCGGTAATATATATTCACTAATCACTGCTCACTATTCACCGTTCACTGCTAAATTCCCAACTCCACCCAGTTCTTCAAAAGCCGCAATCCCGCTTCACCGCTCTTTTCCGGATGAAACTGGACAGCGGCAACAGACCCGCGCTCAACAGCGCAGGTATAGGTTAATCCGTATTCAGCTGTTCCGACAGAAACAGAGTCCTCGCAGCAATCAACAAAATAGCTGTGCAGAAAGTAAAAATACTCCCGGTTCATACCCTTCAGAAGGCCTGACCCTTCCCCTGCCGACACCCGGTTCCAGCCGATCTGCGGCACTTTGCCTGCTGTAAACTTGCGGCATGTTCCACTGAACAAACCCAGCCCGGCGGTTCCCTGCGATTCCTCGCTTCCGGAAAACAGGACCTGCATGCCGAGGCAGATCCCGAGAAAGGGTTTTCCTGATGCAATCCATTCCTTGAGGGGCCACACAAACTCCATGTCCATCAGCCCGCGCATGGCAGGGCCGAATGCACCGACTCCGGGAAGCACTAGGCAGCGGCAGCGTTCCAGCCCGGACAGCGATTCCAGCACCAGAGTCTGGGCCCCGATCTGGCTGAAGGCTTTCTGCACTGAAGAAAGATTGCCGGCCCCATAATCAATGATTCCAATCATCGAGTACTCCTTTGGAACTCGGGATAAAGTCCAAAAGCGCGGTATCTTTTGAACAGGCCATGTGCAAAGCCCGTGATACAGCCTTGAACAGGGCTTCGATCTTGTGATGATCGCTGCGCCCGGACAGCACTTTGAGCGCAACATTAGCACCTGCTCCGGTCGCGAATCCCTGGAAAAAATCGCAGAGCACATCAGTGTCCAGTTCCCCGCAGAACCTGCGCCGGAACCTGGCCTCATACTGCAGAAAAGGTCTGCCCGACAGATCCGCCGCAGCCCCGGCCAGAGCCTCGTCCATCGGGAAAATGAAGAATCCGGCGCGATTGATGCCGGATTTATCGCCAAGGGCCTTGTTAAACGCCCGTCCCAGCATCAAACCGCAGTCCTCAAGCAGGTGGTGCTGGTCAATATAGAGATCACCGGACGCAGAAAGCTTCAGATCGAATCTGCCGTGCCTGGCAAAACTCTCCAGCATGTGCGTGAAAAAACCGATCGGTGTCGACACCTCAGCTCCGCCTGTCCCATCGATGTTCAAAGTCACGGAAATATCCGTTTCTGAACTCCGGCGGGAAAGCACGGCCTGTCGTTTTTTTTCACGCGGCATGATCAGAGCACCACCTTGCGGATCTCATATTCCAGAATGTCCATGGCCCCCAGTTCTTTAAGCCTGAGAATAAGCGCAGACGCCTCACCCCGCTTTACAGCCACCTTGACGGCGAATCCCTCATCCTGATATAGAGGCGCGACTGTCGGGGAGCGCATGCAGGGAAGTGTCCTGACAATCTCATCGAATTTGTCCTTAGGCACATTCATCTCCAGCATTACCCTGGCCCTGGCATCCATCACAGAGCGGATCAGAATGGCCAGATTCTCGATTTTCCGCCTTTTCCACTGATCCTGCATCGCTCGCTTATTGGCAATGAAGCGGGTGGATGACTCCATGACAGTAGTGACTATAGCCAGACCGTTCTCTTTCAGCGTACGACCTGTGGCTGTGTTGTCCACAATCATGTCAGCGTCGTCCGGCGGAAAAACCTCTGTAGCGCCATGAGTCCTGACAAAAACATAACCACATCCAAGACTTTCCAGGTATCTGCGGGTAATGTTCTCATATTCAGACGCCACAACTAAGCGTTCCCGGGCGGCAAAGTCAGTGCCTGCCAGAGCTGATGGCACAGCTGCAACGATTTTGACCCGGTCGAGACCCAGATCCATAATTTCTTCGACATCAGCACCTGTTTCATTGATCCAGTCCAGCCCGGTAAAACCCGCGTCATGGGATCCGAGTTCCACGAGCTGCGGAATATTCTGGGGCTTCATGATCTTGGCTTCAATCTCTGAATCGCTGATGCGCGGCACATACGACCGCTCATCAACCTCGATTCCCAGTCCGGCTCCATCAAGAACCGAGCATACTCCCTTAAAGATCCTGCCCTTAGGCAACACAATTTTCAGTTTCACAAAAACTCCTAATCCTGCATGATAATGCGGTCAGCGGCAGCTTCAACCCTGTTGAGAGCCATGCCTATTCTCTGGCGGATAAAAGCAACGGCATCATTGATTTTGATCATGCCGCTCTCCGACTTGTCGCGGGTTTTCCATTCCAGTTCTTCATCTCTGATGTGCTTTTCGCCGATCACCAGACGGAACGGCACTCCCAGCAGGTCGGCATCGGCGAACTGAATGCCCGGGCTTTCGTTCCTGTCGTCGAACAGCACTTCTATCCCATTGTCCTGCAGCGAATTATAGAGTTCATTGGCCGCCCTGGCCACTTCCGGGTTTGACATCTTCAAGGCATTGATGTGCACCTGCCAGGGAGCAATGGAAATAGGCCAGATCGGACCGTTTTCATCATGGTGTGCCTCAAGAACAGAACTGACCAAACGCCCGACTCCGATTCCGTAACAGCCCATGATCGGGGTGCATTCCTGACCGTTCTCATCCTGGTAGCGCATGCCCATGCGGGCCGTGTACTTGGTGCCGAGCTGAAAGATGTTGCCGACCTCAATGCCTTTTTTGATGGCGATGCGCCCGCCGCAGGCAGCGCACAGGTCCCCTTCTCTGGCCCTGCCGATATCCACAGTCATAATCCCGGAACAGTCCCTTGACAGGTTGAAATTGCGGAAATGATGATTCACCTCATTGGCGCCGCAAACCAGATTGTCGCTCTCTCCAATGCTGCGATCAACTATGATCCTGCACTTGTCAGGGTCAAGTCCGACAATCGATGCGTATCCCGGAACCGCCCCGCAGGAAGCAGCCCGCTCCTCGCTGGCCAAAGTGGGCACAATACCGATGATTCTGGCCAGTTTGGTCTCATTGATCTCAATATCGCCGCGAATAACCGCCATGACCGGCAATCCAGCCGCGTCAACATCGTAAAACACGACCTTGGCCATGTGGTCAGCCGGCACTTTAAGAAAAACCGATAGTTCCTCAATGGTTTTGCAGCCCGGTGTATGCACTTTTTCCATGGGCAGCGGAGTTTCCTTGACAGGGCTGACACGCGCGTCAGTGATGTCGGTGTTGGAATGCATGCCACAGCCTTCGCAGACAGCGATGGTGTCTTCCCCGACATCTGAAAGCAGGATAAACTCATGCGCGATCTCGCCGCCCATAATGCCTGTGTCGGACTTGACCACCACTACCTCGGGAACCCCGGAGATTGAGAATATGCGCAGATATGATTTGAGGCATTCCTGATAATACTGCTCCAGGTCAGCCTGAGTGCGATGAAACGAATAAGCGTCCTTCATGGTGAATTCGCGCACCCTGATCAGCCCGCCGCGGGGTCTTGGTTCATCCCTGAACTTGGTCTGGATCTGAAAAACCATGAACGGCAGATCGCGATAACTGGAAACCTCATTGCGAAACAGGTGAAGCACGGCCTCTTCATGGGTCATGGCCAGCACCATGTCGCGATTGTACCGGTCTTTGAAGCGCACCAGCGTGTCATCGATAGAATCGTACCTGCCGGATTCCTCCCATAACTCTTTGGTCTGCACTATGGGCATGAGTACTTCCTGGCCGTTGATGCGGTTCATCTCGTCCCTGATAACGCGCTCAATCTTGCGGGCGATCCTCAATCCCGGGGGCAGAAGTGAAAAAATGCCGTTCGAAAGCTGGCGGATGTAACCGCCACGCACCAAAAAGGCGTGACTCGCAATCACCGCCTCAGCGGGTTTTTCCTTGAACCTTCTCCCGACAAGTTGTGACATCCTCATGATTTCCTCCAGGCTGCTCGCAGACTGACCTAATTGTACCTGTGCCGGGGGCAAACATCAATGCCGCAAGATTACCCGGATCATATTCCCGCACTTCATATCGATTCCGCTTGACAGTTTGACGATTCCGGATACAATTTAAAAAATCCTGTAACAGAGGTCGCCATGAAATTGTTCTGCGCACTGCTTCTAACAGTAGTGTTCATTTGTTCCGTTTCAGCCACCACAGACAATGCCCTGTCCCTTTATAAAAAATCCGTTTCCCTTTTCATGAGCGGACAGATCAAGACAGCGGTCGACCTTTATGCCAAGGCTCTGGAAACAGACTCATCACTTTTCGCCTATTCCGACAATGGCATGGCTCCATTCCTTTTCGAAAAACTGGAAAAAGACGGCGCCCTGTTCAAAATCGCGGATTATTACTTCCACTTCGGCA
Source organism: Candidatus Wallbacteria bacterium (assembly GCA_028711905.1). GTDB lineage: Bacteria > Muiribacteriota > JAQTZZ01 > JAQTZZ01 > JAQTZZ01 > JAQTRI01. The sequence goes on from JAQTRI010000075.1 coordinate 10,940, forward strand.
ATCTGAAGGAAGCCCGCGTTGCCTGTGAGAATGTCATTGCCCGCCTGAGTGCGGACAGCGCTGAAGTCCTGAAAGCCAAAGAAATGGTCGCCATGCTCAATTCAATTGACGACAGCGAACTGGCGGCCGCTCTGGCCAATACAGCGCCGTGGCAGGATGAAACACAGCCCGATCAGAACAATCCGTCCGGCGAACCCGTTGAATCAGAGGGCGAATCTCAGAGGATCTGAAAATCTTTTCCCAATGACAACTGGAAATCATTGTAGATTCAGTTTTCTGCCGCCCGGTTCTGATTATATTCTTCCCATAAAGGCCGCAGGAAATGAATTCCCCGCCTGCGCAGTTAATCCTAACAACTTATTAATTGTTCAATTTTTTCCAACCTTTCATTTTCTTTTTTCAAAATGGTTCTCATTGTTATGTGATTTTCTGATAACTTGTCAATTAAAAAGTCCCTGCTTAACAGCTTGACACCATTCAGTGCAGCTAAACTTTTTGCGTTATTAGAATAATCCGAATTTGTAACAACAGATAATTCAATTGTTTTATTGGAAAATTTTTGTCCAAAAAAACCTTTCGCGACTAAGATCTCTCCAACAGGGCTGTGATTAATATTAAGCGAGGCTTGCGTGGACTTTACCTGTATCAGTTC
>JAQTRI010000076.1 GCA_028711905.1 Candidatus Wallbacteria bacterium
TTCCCACCAACAAAAGATTAGAAAAATCGATCCGCTCCTTCTGCAAGGGCAAGGAAATCCACATCAAAATGGTGGTTGAGGGTTCGGAGATGGAAAAGCAGAAGCTCGGTTCTGTCGGCGGCATCAAGTATATGGTGGACAAGCTGAAAATCAAGGAGCCCCTGCTCCTTTTCGCGGGCGACAATCTGCTGAACCTGAACCTGAAGAAGTTCGTTAATGCGTACAAGGGCAATCTGCTTTTAGCAGTCTACGACATCAAGGACAAAAACAAGGTGGCCAATAAGTACGGCAATGTGGTGCTCAACAAAGCGGGCCAGATCATCAGGTTCGATGAAAAGCCGGCCAAGCCGGAAACCAGCCTGGTGTCGACAGGGTGCTATATTTTTCCGCCGGAAGCCTTAGCCCTTTTAGACGACTTCCTGGCTTCGAAGGAAGACGGCAAGCGCAAGGACGCGCTCGGATTCTTCTGCAGTTATCTGCTGGAGCGGAAAAAAATGACTGTGGACAGCTTTGTGTTCGATGAGCCGTGGTTCGATATCGGCGGCAGGGAATCATACATCGATGCCAATCTGTATTACAGCAAGAAGGACAACTACACAGGCAAGAATGTCAAGATCGAGAACAGCAAGGTCAAAAAATCGGTGATCCTGAACGATGTGACGATCACGGACTGTGAGCTCGAAGGCTGTGCAGTGGCTGAAGGCGCTGAACTGACAGGAGTGAAGTTGAAGAACTGCCTGGTTGGGGCTGGGAGCAAGATCAAGGAAATCCTGTAGGGAACGGTTTCAAACCGTTCCGTTCACCGCATGTATCTACAAGATATCTACATAAGGGGGCGCGCAGGCCCCCTTTTTCTCATTCTGGTGCGGCATTTGCGTAACAGCAGACACAGCGGTTGATCCGAAGGTATCCCCGTGTAGAGACGCAATGCATTGCGTCTCTACAGGTGCGAATCGGGATGCTTACTCGGCGCAGCAATTCTTGTCTTTTCCAGTGCAGCACCCATGCTGCTTTTTATACTTCTCGATGACTTCACCGTAACAGTTCTTGGTTTTGAGGGCGATTCTTTCCCATGTGAATTTTTCCAGGACGCGCGCTCTGCCGGCTAAACCGAAGCGTTTGGCTTTGTCGCGGTCTGCGATCAGGCTGTTGATGGCCTCGATCAGAGCTTTGGGATCACTGGGAGGCACTAAAAGGCCGGTTTCACCCGGGACCACAACTTCCTTGATACCTCCGACAGTTGTGGCGACAACTGCGGTGTTGCAGGCCATTGCTTCCAGATTGATGATGCCGAACGGCTCATACACTGACGGACAGGCGAAGAGTATGGCGCAGTTGTAAAGCCTGATCAGTTCATCATTGGAAAGCTTGTCTTTGATCCACACGATGTTTTCCCGGCCTTTAACCCATTCTTCCATCTCTGCCTTGATTTCCGGTGTATCCGGGGAACCTGCGCGCATAACGAGTTTGACTCCAGGAGGCAACTGCTTGGTAGCCTCGATCAGCACATCAATACCTTTCTGTCTGGTGATGCGGCCCACGAACATGATGTAATCGCCTGTGACCCCGAAACGCTCCCTGATCCATGGCCGCGTTTCATCCTGACTGACTGGCTTCCATTCGCTGGGGTCAATGCCGTTGTGGATGACCGCGATATTCTCTTCCTTGACATTGAAAAGGCTCAACACATCGGCTTTCATCTCGTCTGAAACAGCAATGACTTTGTCGGCGTTTTCCAGATTGATCTTCTCAACCCAGGAACTGAGGTGGTAGCCTGTGCCGATCTGCTCCTCTTTCCAGGGCCTGTGGGGTTCCAGTGAGTGAGTGGTTGTTACCAGCGGGATGTTGTAAAGCATTTTAGCCAGAAATCCGCCGAATGAGGCATACCAGGTGTGGGTATGCACAATATCAGAGTCCATATTATCAGCCACAATTGCCAGATCGGTGGAAAGGGTCTGCAGCGGCATATTGAGCTTCGGATTGGCCTCGTTGTTAAGGACCTTCCACATATCGTAGCCTTTGACAGTCAGAGATTTCTCCGTCTGCCTCTGTTGGCCAAAGCATCGGACATCGACATCCATCAATTTTTTAAGTTCACCTGTGAGATATTCGATATGCACTCCGGCACCGCCGTAAACATGGGGCGGCCATTCTCTGGTAATCATGCTGACTTTCATTGTTCCTCCTCGCCCGGATCAGTGGCCGGGTGTGTTGATGTATGCGTCTGTGATCGATTCAAATCCGCAGCCACGGCAGCAGCGGGTGATTTCCTCAAAATACTCCTGGTTGAAAGTCGGGCCTGTGTAAACAAAGGGAGCAATCTCGTCATTGTAAAGCCGGCGGAGCTCTCTTCTGGCATATACATCATTCTGGCGGATGACCTTTTCACGCAGCTCGAAAAAAGCGTTCGAATGATTTGTAGCGAGTTGTCTTATGTCCATGTCTGCCTCTCCAGTCTGAAGATGTATGCAGGCTCGACCTGCGGATCCATGGCGATGAAATTTTCCCGTCCCTTCCATGTATAAAGGGCTCCGGTGATTAATTCACGCATAATGTATTCGCCGTCTGAAGGAATTCCCAGTTTTTCGACCGGCACTGTAATACGGGCGGTCTGCCTGGACCCCTGGTCAAGGTTGACAACAATCAGGAGAATGTTGTCGTGATCAGGGGACAGCTTCAGATAGGAAACAATCCAGTCATTGGTGGAGGAGCAGAATTCAAGATTATCGTAATAATGCAGCGCCGGGTTTTCCCGCCTGATTCTGTTGATTGCTGAGATGTATTCCCTGATGTTGCCCGGCCGGTCCCAGTCCCAGACTTTGTACTGGTACTTTTCTGAGTTCCGGTAGATCTCGGTGTTGGGGAAGGCATCGCCATCGCAAAGCTCGAATCCGTTGTAGATTCCATAAACTGAGGACAGGGTGGCTGCGAGAGAGAGGCGCATCTTGAACACTTGGCGATTGCCGGTCTGCAGCATCTGAGGACAGATGTCAGGCGTGTTGGTGAACAGATTGACGCGCAGAAAATCCTTCAGGTAGCTGTTGGTCAGCTTGCTGAAATATTCCATCAGCTCATTCTTGCCCGTGCGCCAGGTAAAATAACTGTATGATTGCGAAAAACCGATTTTGGCGTGGAGTTCCAGCCGTTCATAGTTCGTGAAGGCTTCAGCCAGAAAGATCGATTCCGGGAACTTGAGCTTGACTTCGCGGATCACCCATTCCCAGAATTCTGTCGGCTTTGTATGCGGATTGTCCACCCTGAAGGTTTTAACGCCATGCTTTGCCCAGAAAAGGAAGATGTCTTTCAATTCATCCCAGAGCTCCTCGCGGCCGGGCTCAGGATAAAAGTTGAGCGGATAGATATCCTCGTATTTTTTCGGAGGATTCTCGGCAAAGGCGATACTGCCATCGGCCCGATGATGAAACCATTCCGGGTGTTCCTTGACATAAGGGTGGTCGGGCGAGCAGTTGAAGGCGATGTCTAAGGCAATATCGATTCCGCGCTTGTTTGCGGCTCTGACAAAGCCGGCGAATTGTTCGAGCGTGCCCAGTTCCGGATTGATGGATTTGTGTCCGCCATGATGGTTTCCTACAGCCCAAGGGCATCCAGGATCACTCGGCCCCACTTCCAGGGAATTGTTGGGACCTTTGCGTTTTGATATCCCGATTGGATGCACTGGTGGAAGATAGATAACATCGAATCCCATGCGGCTGATATCTTCCAGCCGTTCTTCCATGTCTTTGAAAGTCGCGCTTTGACCCTGAATCTTTCCCTGGGAGCGGTGAAACATCTCATACCAGGCGGCATAACGGGCACGGACAGGTTCTACAAGCACTTCCAGAATTTTCCCGTATTCCAGCCCCACGCTTTTGCGTTCCGCAAAGGCGGCTTCAACGGTGTACTGATAAACCCCAAGATGTGAAAGGGGAAAGCCCCCTTCGTAACGATTAGCGGATTTCGGTTCCATCTGGACTTTTTTCCAGGATTTGTCGCCCTCTTTTCTGAATTTGAGCCAGGCCACGAAATTCTTGCTGCCGAAGATCTCGGCTGTGATTGAGAGCACTGAATCGAGCTCACGCTTGATTTTATACCTTCCGCCGTCAATCTCAGGAAAAACATTGGTAATGTAACTTCTCTGCGCGCGAGGGGTCATGGTACCTCCATTGCGGAAAAACAGGCACCCGCAATTTTTTTCATAGCTTGAAATAGTGCATGATACGCTTGATGAGAATCTTGAAAAAACCGATTCTGTCGCCGGCCTTCAGGCGCTCATCGCCGATTTCCTTGAGAATCCCTCTGGCCTCATCCCAGGACAAGTCTTTTCCATCGTCATGTTCGAGAAGGATGCTGGCCGCTGCGCCGCTGAATTTGAGGAAGGATTTACGGACATAAAGCCTGACAATATCGTCAGTGTCTCCGATAAAGGGCAGAAGTTTCGGCAGTTCTTCAACCTTGATCACCTTACACAGAGATCGTCCCGCATTGAAGCGCACAAGCTCATCTTCGTCTTTCAAATATCTGGCGATCATGTCCACGCTGCCGGGAAAATCGATTTCGCCAAGTACATAGAGCGCGGACGATTTCATTAATGAATTGTAACTTTTCAGCATTTTATCGATGTGCGTTTCCAGGTCTTTTTCGCCCAGTTTCCATAGAGCTTTAATGGCATTGGCGCGTACCCGGTTGTTGGAATCGCCAAGAAGAGCGATGAATTGTGGGACCAGTTCGCTGATACCGAAAGTTTCCAAGGCCTCAATGGTGTTGGCCCGCACGCGACTGTCCTGGTCTTCAAGGAAAGGGCAGAGCTTTTTGTATCCGGTGCTGCAGCCGTTGCGACCGATCAGGGAAATGAGCAGAGACCTGATCCTGGCATTGGATTCATCGTCCAGGAATGAATAGAACAGGGGGCATTTTTCATCAACAGGCAGACTGGTCAGTCTGTTGATGAAAAAAATCTTTTCATCATCCTGGAAACTTTGAAGCTGCGGCAGAAAATCGCGATAAGTTTCAAGCGAAAAGACTTTTCCGGCCAGCAGGGGAGAGATCTGAATCTCGGATTCGAACATGAACCGTTCCCATGCAGCAAAATTGAAATTCTCGTAACTGTTGAACTTGTTTTTGGCGATCTCCAGAGCATCGCTTTCGGTTTCAGCGCGAATTTCATATTCCACATTAAAACGCTTGTTGCGATTTTTGGATTCGCGGTAAGGGATGTTAACGAGAAACTGCATTAACCGGCTTTACCTCACTCAGTAATTGACCAGCTTCAGAAAATCATCGGGTTTAAGGGATGCCCCGCCTACCAGTGCGCCATCGACATCGGGAAGTGCCATATATTCCGAGACATTTTCCGGCTTCACGCTGCCGCCATAAAGGATTCTCACTTTTTCGGCCACAGGTGTACCATACATTTTTTCAAGCAGTTTCCGGATGAAGCTGTTGACATTCTGTGCGTCCTCCGGTTTGGCATTCTTGCCTGTGCCGATGGCCCAGACCGGCTCATAAGCGACAACCAGTGTCTCAGCCTGCTGAGCGGAAACATCTTTCAGTCCGATTTCCACCTGCTGCCTGATCACTTGCTCGGTAATGCCTGCTTAGCGTTCATCAAGCTTTTCACCAACGCAGAAAATAGGGATAAGGCCGGAAGAGAGGACTTTCAGCACCTTGCGGTTGACAGTTTCACTCGACTCGCCCATTACATGCCGCCGTTCGGAATGACCGAGAATAACATAGTGAACACCGGTTTCCGACAGCATTTCGCAGGAGATTTCACCTGTGAAAGCCCCGTTTTTTTCAAAGTAGGCATTCTGCGCCGCCAGGGTGATTCCTGTCCCGGGAAGGGCATCAGCAGCCGCGGCAAGAGAAATATAGGGGGGAGCAACCACTACTTCGGCGTTGTTGCGGTTCTGGAACCCGGATTTAAGCTTTGCGAAAAAATCTTTAGTCGCTTTTGGAGCGTGATTCATTTTCCAGTTGCCGGCAATGACTGGTTTACGCACAGTGTTCCTCCTTGCAGATCAGTTTTTCAACTCCGGGAAGTGTCTTACCTTCAAGGTATTCGAGTGAGGCTCCGCCTCCTGTGGATACATGGTAGATCTTATCTTCCAGTCCGGCCTTTTTCATGGCAGCGGCCGAGTCTCCGCCTCCGACCACGACCTTGGCTTTCAGGGTAGCGAGATAGGAGGCCAGTTCGAATGTGCCGCGACTGAACTGTTTGACTTCAAAAACCCCCATCGGACCGTTCCAGATCACGGTTTTAGCTGACTGCAGCTCTTTTTCGAACAGTTTTAGGGTTGCAGGTCCGATATCCAGGCCTTTCTGGCCGGATGGAATGTCGAACCCTGTCTGAATAGCCGCTGTTTCAGACACTTCAGAGGCCATGATGTAATCGACAGGGAAAACGAGTTTCCCTTTGCCCTTTTCCAGAAGAGATTTAGCGGTGTCAATGAAATCGTCTTCAACTAAGGAGTCGCCGACTTTGTAACCCTGGGCCTTGGCAAAAGTGAAAACCATGGCCCCGCCGATTAAAAGCTTGTCGACTTTGGGCAGCAGGTTCTCGATGACCGGGATCTTGCTGGAGACCTTGGCGCCACCAAGGATGGCCATGAACGGGCGTTCCGGATTCTGTACTGTGCCGCCGAGGGCCAGAATCTCTTTTTCCATCAAAAAACCGGCATATGCCGGCAGGAGATCTGCGAGCCCGGCTGTGGACGAATGGGCGCGATGGGCTGCACCAAAGGCATCATTGACGAAAACTTCACCGAGAAGGGCCAGTTTTTTTGTGAATTCCGGGTCATTTTTCTTCTCGCCCTTGTGAAAGCGAGTGTTTTCCAGCATGACGACTTCACCGGGTTTCATGGAATTGACGGCATTTTCCACTGCTTCGCCCACGCAATCGGGAAGTTTATTTACATTCCGGCCCAGGAGTTTCTGAAAGTGGGCTGCCACATGATCGACCTTGAAGCTGTCCATGTTTTCGGGCTTGGGATCGCCGAAATGGGTCATGACGATCAATTTGGCGCCCTTGTCGAGAATGTATTTAATTGTAGGCATGGCCTTGACGATTCTGGCATCGTCAGTGATGGTCGCGCCCTGGCAGGGCACATTGAAATCCACGCGCAGAAGAACTTTTTTGCCCTTCAGATCTGCGTCCCTGATGGTTCTGATTTTCATGAATTCCCTCCTGATAAGGAATGATTACTTCGGTTGGCGAAATAATTTTACCATTATGAGAACAAAAAGGAAAGACCTGCCTGACCCATTTCTTCCATGAAAACAGAAAAAGCCCGCCTTTTTACGGCGGGCTTTTTGAGATCAGGAAAATCTGGGATTACAGACCCTTTTTACCCATGAACAGGATCAGGTCCCTGACGCGGCAGGAGTATCCCCATTCATTGTCATACCAGGAAATCACCTTAGCCATCTTGCCGTCAATGACCATTGTGGAAAGGGCGTCAAAAATCGAGGAATACGCGTTGCCGCAGAAGTCAGACGAAACCAGCGGTTTATCGCAGTATTCGAGGATGCCTTTCATCGGTCCGTCAGCGGCTTTTTTCATGGCCTCATTTATCTGTTCCTTAGTGGCTTCTTTTTCCAGGTCCACTGTGAGATCAACGACCGACACATTGGGCGTGGGTACGCGCATGGCAAAGCCGTCCAGCTTGCCTTTCAGTTCCGGCAGCACCAGACCTACGGCTTTGGCTGCTCCGGTGGTTGTCGGGATCATGGACATGGCGGCAGCCCTGGCCCTGCGCAGGTCCTTGTGCGGAAAGTCCAGGATGACCTGGTCATTGGTATAGGAATGGATGGTAGTCATCAGGCCGCGATTGATGCCAAATGTGTCCATCAGCACCTTGGCCACAGGGGCTAAGCAGTTGGTGGTGCAGGAGGCGTTGGACAGGATCTGATGCTTGGCTGCATCGTAACTGCCTTCATTGACACCCATGACAATGGTGATGTCACAACCTTCCTTGCCTTTTGCAGGGGCTGTGAGAATCACTTTTTTCGCTCCGGCCTGAATGTGCATGGCCAGCATATCGCGTTCTGTGAACCTGCCGGTGGATTCCACTACCACATCGACTTTCAGGTCTTTCCAAGGCAGTTTGGACGGATCTTTTTCTGCCAGCATTTTAACTTTGCGTCCGGCCACGATAAGATAACCGTCTTTGATCGAAACATCTTCGGCTATGGCGCGGTGGATGGAATCATACTTCAAAAGATGAGCCATGGTGTCCGGCGAGGCCAGATCATTGACAGCCACGAATTCGATGTCCTTGTTCGTTAGGGCGGAGCGGAAAAAGAGACGCCCGATTCTGCCGAAACCATTGATTGCAACTCTGATGCTCATTGTTTCTCCTCCTGATGGCTTTTTTCGGCTAAGGCTTCCTTGAGCTTTTCGGCTAAGGAGACCCCGCCGGAGATGTTGGTGTCCAGATTCTTCCGGTACTCCTCGATCTTGCGTACATTAAGCGCTTCCTTGGCGGACAGGCGCAATTGTCTCTTGTCCTTGTTGGTCTCGATCACCATGACAGCCAGTTTTTCCCCTATGTGATAGACAGAGGAAAGGTCTTCGAGATCTTCATCGATGAGATGAGATTTGTGCACCAGTCCCTCGACTCCTTCTGCCAGTTTGACGAAAAGACCGAACTCGGAGATTTTGCTGATTTCGCCTTCAAAGATCGCACCTTTGCGGAATTTAGAGAACGGATCCTCGGTTACCTGTTTGAGGCCGAGCTTGATCTTTCTGCTGCTGGAGTCGAGCTCCAGCACTTTGACGCGCACCTGTTCGCCGATACTGACCATTTCGCCGGGATGATTGATCTTTTTATTCCAGTGCAGATCCGAGATGTGCACCATTCCCTCGATACCTTCGGCGATTTCCACGAAAACACCGAAGTTTGTCAGTGAAACCACGCGTCCTTCAACAGTATCTCCGACTGGAAACATGGCATCGATCTCACTCCATGGATCTGCCATGACCTGTTTGAGGCCGAGAGCGATCTTCTGCTCTTCTATGTTGACTTCCAGCACTCGGACCTTGACTTTATCGCCCTTGCTGAGAATCTCAGACGGGTGACTGACTTTTTTGGTCCAGGACATGTCTGAAACATGGATCAGTCCTTCAATGCCGTCCGGCAGTTCGCAGAAGGCTCCGAATTTGGCGAGGTTGGCGATTTTTCCCTCGAGAACTGTGCCTGGCGGGTAGTTGTCAAGAGCCATGCTCCATGGATTGGGCTGAACCTGTTTGAGGCCGAGGGAGATTCTGCGCCGGCTCTTGTCCAGTTCCAGCACCTTGACTTCGACACTCTGTCCTTCTGAGACCACTTCAGAGGCATTGGGAACTTTTCTGGTCCATGATATGTCTCTGAGGGAGACGAAACCGACCAGTTCGTTTTCCATTCTTACCGTGAATCCGCCCCTGTTGATTTCTTCCACCTTGCCTGTGACGATGGAGTTGACCGAATAGAACTCTTCGATTTTATCCCATGGATCTTCGGACAGCTGTTTGACACCGAGTGAGATTCTCCTGGCTTCGGTGTCAATGTTAAGCACCAGCACTTTGATTGTTTCACCGGCGTTGATGAATTCCTTGGGATGGTTGTATCTGATGGTCCAGGAAAGATCGGAAATGTGAACCAGTCCTTCCAGGCCCTCTTCTATTCTGACGAAAATGCCAAAATCGGTAAGCTTTGTGACTTTTCCTTCGATCACTGTACCGTGCGGAAACTTTTCAGCGGCAAAGCTCCAGGGCTCTGGCTTGAGTTGCTTGATGCCGAATGAGACTTTGTTGGTTTCCCTGTCGACCTTGATGATCTTGACATCCAGTTCCTGACCGGTGGTGACTGCATCCTCGACCTTTTCAGTTCGTCCCCAGCTCATGTCAGTGATATGCAGCAGACCTTCGACACCAGCGAAATCGAGGAATGCGCCGTAATCTTTGATCCTGACTACTTTGGCGTTAACAACATCACCTTCCTGGTGTTCGCTGAAAATTTTATCAAAGCGTTTCTTTTTTTCTTCCTGAAGGAGAACCTTGCGCGAAACAACGACATTGTTGCGCTTTCTGTTAGCTTCAATTACCCTGAAATCAAGGGTTTCATCGCTCCTGACATCATCAGTAACCTGTGACAGAGGCAGAAAGGCTTTGATTGAGCCTTCGATGAAAACCTCGTAACCGCCTTTGATCTTTCCGCCTACCTTTGCGCTGACCTCGCTGCCTGTTTCGTATGATGAGTAGATCTGGTTCCAGCTTTTCTGAAGATCGGCCTTGGATTTGGAAAGAATCGGGTATCCGCCGTATCCGTCTAAACTGATCACCATCACTTCGATTTCCTGACCCACTTTGAGCTGATCCGGTTCATTGGCGAAATCGTCGGATGAGATTATTCCTTCGGCTTTGTGTCCGATATCAACGAATACTTCTGTTCCCGTGATATCGGAAATGATACCTTTGACAATGTTGCCTCTCGCGAGTGTGCCGACATTGCCCATGTACTTTTCCATGAACGAGTCCATGTTTTCTTCAACCTGGGTATCGTCATGGGTTCCGGTTAATCCGGTCTGTTCGTCGTCTGTGTGTGTTGTCGAATTGTCTTTTTCCATTTCCATCTCTGTCTCCATCATGACCTTTTTGTTTGCCATCTGAATGCTCCTGCGTGAATTTGATATTCAAGTTTCAGCTTCAAGTCTATAAATGCGTCAAAAGACGATCTATGACCTGCGTGGTGCTGCTTCCATCATGCTGTTCCGGTCTCGTTTCTCCTTTCCGGATCGGGGTGAAGCTGCCGGGATTTCGGATCCAATTCTTTCAGCTTTCTAACTTCATCCATGACTATCCGTGTGATTTCCATGAACCTTTCTCGTGGATTCCGGGAACCAATTTTAGCAGAGATATCCTCAAAAGTTAAGAGTTTACCGAAAATAATTTTCACTGTCGCCGGATTAGGAAGAAACCTGTTTTTAGGAAGTATGCAAGAAGAGCCGATATAAACCGGGATTACCCCTGCAGAGAGTTTGTCCACAAAATAACCGAATCCCGGCTTGCCTTCAAGGATTTCACCGGTTGTGCTGCGTGTTCCTTCGGGGAAAATGGCGATATTGCGGTTCTTGATGCGTTCACTGGCCTCTCTGACTGTTGAGGGCCCGAATGACTGCCGGTTGACAGGTATCATTCCCAGGTCTTTGAACACTCTCCCGAAAAAAGGCAGACGCAGCAGTTCGAATTTGGAAATAAATGAAAGAGGATAGGGAAATGCGCTGTAAAGAAGCGGCGGGTCAAGATTGGAAAAGTGGTTGCCGGCAAGTATGAAGCCCTTTTCTGGAATATTTTCATCCAGAAAAGTGACATCAAGGCGTATAAGGAAAAAAAAGTGCAGGATCCTGAGCCAGAAACGGCTGATCCTCCAACCGGCATCAGGAACCATGCATATGCTCCAAGACATTAATGAGCACTTCATCGATGGAAAAACCGGTAGTGTCGATTTGAACTGCATTTTCCGCAGAACGCAAGGGTGAGTCTGCCCGGCTGCTGTCAATGCTGTCCCGCGACTGGATCGAGGCCAGAATTTCCTGATAATCAGCCT
>JAQTRI010000480.1 GCA_028711905.1 Candidatus Wallbacteria bacterium
CCAGTCCCCAGTCCTCTGAATAAGACCATTTACCGTAAATCCTGGTTCCGCCTCCGTCAAGCATTGAGGCCCGCATGCGGAAAATGGAATCTGTTTCAGGGTCATAGTATTCGGAAGTGTTTCCTGGAATGCCGTCAGCCAGGTAATCCCAGGCAAAGAAATACTGGGCCGAGTATTCAACCGGATCAAAGGAAACAGTGGTTCCCGAATCCCCTGCCATTTCTGTGCATGCCAGCCATGTTTCAGTGGTATGGTCATAATACTGGGCCTCGATCAGCACATCGACATTGGCGGCCACAAAGCCCTCAACATTGAAATCATAGTGGAAGGCTACTCCTGTAATATTCTGAACGATCCAGGTACCGTAGTAATGTTCGGATATGCCAGGGCCTGCGAAGATCAGGCTGGAATAGCCGTTGACCAGGGGAATGGCGCCGATGCGGGCGTAATCGCCGAAACCTGAGGTGGCGCTGACCACATTGAACATTGACAGGGTCTGGCCATTATCAAGTGTTTTCGGCACCCTGATCTCAAAAACAGTGTTGCTGGTGCCGGTCGCGTATTGCAGGTTGGCGGCAAGACTGGTAAGCAGGGTGGGATAATAAAGCACCACAGCCCCTTCGCGTGGCCAGCTGCCTTCAGCGCAACGGAATCCGTAAGCTGCTGACAAGGCCCCCAGTTTCACGCTTTGAACTTCTGCTGTCTTGAAATACACTGTCAGCATTGGAGCTGGGGTGAGCGAAGATCCGTAATACTCGACCAGGGCGTAATAATAGTTGGCGTCTTCAGACTGGTAGATGGCCTTGATGTCGCTGTAATGATAAGAGGCAGAGTCCTGATCTTCAGCATCTTCCACCACAGGGTTGATTCCTGACCAGTCGGCTTTGCTTCCATCCATTGTGATGGTGGCATTCCCCGTATTGGCGAACTGGACCTGCTCGTAATATGCGCCGGTCGCTGTGCGGGCGTATTTCAGGATCATTGCTGTGGTCGGGGTCATCTGACCAATCTTGAACAATCCGTTAAAGGAATAGTCCAGGGATTCGTTCAGAGTGTTGACATCCGGATCGAAGCCGTCAAATTCAAAATAGTAAGTGCGATAATTGATCGGATACTCAAAGAAATTATAGAGGTTGAAGCTTAAATCTTCCTGTTGGGCGGTGTTCGGGTTGAGCGTGACTGTGAGCGGATAGTTCGGGCTGTAAAGAGACTGGCTGAAGAAGGAAAGCATTGTCAGGATGTCGTGCTCGCTCATTTCTGTGAAGTAAGAAGCATCGATCCCACTTGCTACGAATTTCTGCTGATTATCGAACATGTAAGCTATCAGGTTTTCCAGATTGTCAAAGGCCTGGTACAGGCACTCCCTGGCTGACTGCATGGCTGAAAGCCCACTGGTTTTGAGTGTGCCGAAGTTAGGATAGGCCGTGTCTTCAAAAGGATCATAGCCGTCTTCGTCCAGGGCCCTGTCCAGGTTGCAGTCCAGGTTATAGGCTGTGAGAAAGTGCAACTGGGCTTCCAGCATGTTGGCTGCAAAGAGGGCCACATACGGCACTTCCAGGCCAAAGGTGGTGGCTTGCTGAGCTCCGGTGAGCCTGGTGTCTACAGTGTAAGAAAAATCGGGATTAAGGAGAGCAACCCTGAGCGCACTCTCAATCACATCCAGCTGGCTGATGATCGAGGAGATGGCTGACTGGATGTTGGGAACGCTGATCAGGTCCTGCGGAGACCTTCTGATAACATTGATATAATCGGACACTGCGGACAGCGCGGTAAGCGATGGGGCTGCCTCCGGCTCATCCGGCAGCAGCAGATCACTCATGGTTTGGGGAAAGTCTGCCCAGTCGTCCGCGTCCAGGATCGTGAAAGCGATGTTCTGCACATCAGGGTCAGTCACCAGGTTGGCCAGCTTGAGCATGGCCATGCCGATATTGGCTTCGATGTTCACGGAATCGGCTGATACTGCATTGGAATAGGCCAGCAGGGCTTCATTGAACTGGTTGCTGTCAAGATGTGTTTTGGCCTGGTCCAGCAGAGTGCGTACTGATGCGGTAGTGGTGGAATAAGTCGTGTATGATCTGGAAATGGTTTTGATGGTTGAGGGCAGGGTAACTACAGATGGTACTACAGCCTGGGCAAAGTCCTGCTGCGAGAGCCCGACAGCGGAAAGAACCCCTGCCGGTGGGGTGGCGCCATCGTAAATTTCCACAGTGGCAGAACTGTTTGTGACCCCTGCAGCGACCTTGATGCCTGCAGTCAATCCGCATTGCAGGGTGTTACCTTCAGTGTCCTTGATAGCCATCATCAGCATCAGGTCTTCGCCTGCCACGCACTGAACGAGTCCCTGACGGTCGGCAAAATCGAACACACCGAAACCGGCGAAGGTGAACACCTGTGACCCGATGGTGACAGTCTGGTTGTAAGGCAGGGTGCTTTCATTGATGTAACTGGAAAACTGAGGCGCAGAATAAGGGCAGACAGGTGTGGAACTGGTCTGGCACTTGAGAATGGTGGCGACCGTGAATGACGCTCCTTCTGCTGCGCGAGCCGGTGACATCGCAGCGCCTTTGTATACGGCATTCAGTTTCAGTGAGCCCAGCGTGTATTGCGGGACAGAAGAAGAGGAAGCGGATTGAGAGTCTCCTCCACTTCCACCGAGACAACCTGAGATGAAAAGACATACAATTGAGAATATCAAGAAAAACATCATGGATTTGCTCATGAATAACCCTCCTGGAAATTTGTCAACAAAATAACACAACAAACCCAATACTGTCAATATAATGTTACTGTAAAATCTCCGTAGGTAGCCAGGCCCCCTAAAAAAGGGCCGGGCTACCCTAAACAAAACTGAATGTTCAGTAAAAGAAAATCTCCTTTCTGACCGATATTTGCATATCAATCGAGAAAG
>JAQTRI010000077.1 GCA_028711905.1 Candidatus Wallbacteria bacterium
GTCAGGGCTTGAAATTAGTAAAAATTTAGAGTAAACTCAACACCATGGCGAGACATCTGCGCATTTAATATCCCGGAGCTGTATACCACGGGAAAATCCAACTGGGAAATTTGCTCCTATTGCCTGACAAACAGACAATCTGAATGAATCGTAAAATCCCGCAGTATAGAGTATAGTATAGTATAGAAAGAAGCTCGAAACCTGGCGATTTACAAGGCTCATGTCCAGCAGGGATATCTGCTGAAAGAGATCGGCCAATTTCTTGGGACACATTATTCAACAGTGAGTAAGGCTTTCCTGAAACCCTCACCGACACAGCGATTGCGCGCAAGAATTACTAATTTCAAGCCCTGACCCCGCATTCGCACACAAGCCCTGACCCCGCATTCCGCCCTGACCCCGCATTCGCACAATTTACACATGATTACACTTGCTGTTTTTTCAACCCCGGATATAATTGAATGAAATAAAGGACCCCGTTAATACAGGGCGGACTACAGACGAAGAGGTGAAGAATGAGAAGGACTGCAGGTTTCATTGTGCTTTTTCTTTTTCTGTCGATGCTGCCGGTTTCAGCTGGAGACATGAAGCTGACCGTCATCATCAATCCTGAGGAAGTGCGCGACTGTGTCAGATGGGGATTTTTTCCGGACGACATGATGCACCCCATGGTTCTCGGATGGGAACAGAAGCTGTGCACGAAAAAAAGCGGACAGAGCATGGATTTTGAAAAATCCGGAACTGTTTATTTTCTTGATGTCGAGGGTCTGATCACTCCCTGGTCTGTGCATGTGACTCCAGGGATCAAATCCGAAGTGGTGGAAATTCAATACGGATTCAAATGGATCCACAACGCGAACACTTCAAGGGACTCGGATGTTCAGGCTCTGGAAATATGGGGACTTCTTGATGAACGGCTGAGACTCGAATACTCTCAGAACGCAGACTGGGATTATCGTCAGAAGATCACCGAACTGCTGGCCGGAGTTGCTCAATGCAAAATTTTTCTCAATTGCTGGGAAGATGATCCGTTCGCCATCCATGTAAGTCTGCCCAGTCCGGGCATGTGCGTACCGCCGACCTCGATCCGAATCGAGGATACCCAGTTCACAATGGATGTCATGCACTTTTTCAACAATCTGCACAAGATCCTGTTCAACAAGCAGTACGATGGCTATGTGACAATGAACGGTTCGTGCTCGCTGCTCGCAGGATCACAGCCCGAGATTTACTTTCAAGCCAGACTGGCGAACATGTATGTCAACACACTGCAGAAAGATGTGGAATTTCAGGGCACGATCAAGAACGGCAAACCGGTGAAATATAACGGTAACTGATAATCATAGCAATTCGCAGGAATTCAAGGCGGGGATTGTTTCTCCGCCTTTTTTGTTTTGGAGCGTAGCTTTCGTAGCTTTCTCTCTCGTAGCTTTCCGCGACTACACACTTGACATATTGGCGATTTAATGTTGCAATAGAAAGTGTTTCAGATCGATTCAAAGGAGTTGAAATGTCCAGACAGCTGCGAATCGAATTCGAAAACGCCAGCTATCATGTCATGAGCTGCGGAAACACCAGGAGCCGGATTTTCCGCGATGATACCGACCGCATGAAGTTCCTTTCTTTTGTCGAAACCGCCTGCCTGAAGCACGACCTGATAGTTCACTGCTACTGCCTGATGAACAATCACTATCATTTGTTCGTAACAACCCCTTCTGCCGGGTTGAGCAAGGCCATGTATCTCATCAACTTCGGCTACACCAGGTATTACAACAAACGCCACAAGCGAGCCGGCCATCTCTTTGCCGGCAGATACAGAGCCTGCATTGTTGACACCGACAATTACGCCCTGGTTCTATCCGCATACATCCACCTGAATCCGGTTCGCGCCGGCATCACTGACATGCCTTGGAACTATGATTGGAGCAGCTGCAGATATTACACTTCGCATACAGCGAAGATACCTGGCTTCATCGACACTTCACTGATTTCAGAGCGCTTCGGAAAATCGGGCAACAAGCGACTGAAAGCATACCGCGAGTTTTTGATTGAGAGAGCCGGTTCCAAGGGGCATGACTTATTTGATGAGGCCAAAGCAGGCCTGATTCTCGGCGATGATAAATTTTTACGGAAGATCAAAGAACAGTTTATCGACAGCCAGCCAAAGAGCCGCGACCTTCCGGCATTACATCAGATGAAAAAAGCACCAGCTTTTATGGCCGTTCTGAAGGATAGGCTTTTGAATTACAACTGGGACAACATGGCAGAAAAACAGAAATTCACGATTTATCTTCTGCGCAAGCATACAGGAGCTTCCTTCATCGAATTGCAGCGAATTTTTCCAAAGTTGAGCGTGTCAGCCATCAGTCAGATTATCAGGAGAATGTCAGAACATGCGATCATTGGAAGCAATCTGTATAAGCAAGTATCAGAAATCGAAACAGTTGTTCTGTCAACTGTGTAGTCACGGAAACGGGACAGCTGCTATCGGAGATTTTGAACCAGTTCCTTGAATACAGCCCCGCGATGCTCGAAGTTTTTGAACTGATCGAAACTGGCACAGCCCGGGGAGAGCAGAATAACATCACCCGGTTCAGCCGCTTTCGCTGCTTCGTCAAGGGCGTGCTCCATCGTGTCGGTAGTGACTGACGGGCAGAGCGGGCTGAAAAAATCATGAAAGCGCGTGGCCGCTTCACCGAACAGCACTGCCAGTCTGACCCTTTCACTGGTTGCTGCCGTTAGAGGAACGAGAGGGGTGAGTTTGTCGTGTCCACCCGCCAGCAGGATCACTCTGCGGCTGGGGCCGAAACTCTCGATGGCCTTGACCATGGCATCTACTGTTGTGGATTTTGAATCATTGATGTACTTGACGCCTTTTATCTCGCGCACTGTCTCCAGCCTGTGCTCGAGCGGGTAAAAGGTTATGAGCGCTTTTTCCAGGTCCGGGGCTTCAAGTCCCAGGGAAAGAGCTGCCGCCATTGCAGCCATGATGTTTTCCAGGTTGTGCCTTCCCGGCAGATGCACCCCTTCGGACGGGAACAGAACCCTTCCCCTTTCATAGAACAATCCGTCCCTGTATGTGATGTCGCCACCGTCAAATCCGAAGCAGATCTTTTTCCCGTTGTGCTTGGAGATAAAAGGGTCCATCTCAAGGCATGTGACAGGTTTCACAAGGGTATCCTGCGGCTTCTGATTGAAAAAAATGCGGCTTTTTGCCCTGGTGTATGATTCGTAAGAGCCGTGATGATCGATGTGATTGGGCGTGATGTTAAGAAAAATTGCGATCTCAGGTCTGAAGCTTTGCGCGTGTTCCAGTTGGTATGAGGATAGTTCCACCACATGGAAATCGCAGTCCATACGGTCCAGCATCACCTTGCAGACCGGGATGCCGATATTGCCACCGATACTGGCTTTTAATCCGCATTGGATCAGCAGGTGGTGGAGAAGCGCTGTGGTAGTGGATTTACCGTTGCTGCCTGTGACAGCGATGAATTTCCGGTCAGGAAAGGCCTGGAACGCGAGTTCGATATCTGTGACTACAGGTATGCCGGTTTGCTGAATTTTGTGGAAGATCGGGGCCTGAGGCGGGAATCCGGGAGAAACCACCAGCAGACTCGTGCGTTCCAGCACAAGATCGGTGTGTCCTCCGAACTCGCATGACACTCCAGGGCCTTTCAGTTCAGCAAAAAAGGGGTTTGCATCAGCAGAAGAGGCTTCTGAGATGAAGAGATTGGAAAAGCCGAGCGATTTTAACAGCAGTGCTGCCCCGAAATTGGAAAGCCCGAGGCCTAAAAGTGTGATGCGCTCTTTTTTATCAAGGTTCAGGATCATCATAATCCAAGGATGTTGAGTCCGATAATGCAGAATCCCATCATCACCAGAATGGCGGTGATCATCCAGAAACGAAACACAATTTTCGGTTCTGCAATGCCGGACAGTTCAAAATGATGGTGCAGCGGGGTCATGAGAAAGACCTTTTTTTTCCTCAGCCTGAACGAAGTAACCTGGATGATGACAGAAACAGCTTCCAGCACGAAAATACCGCCGATCAGCACCAGCAGCAGCTCACCTTTAACCAGGACCGCCAGCCCGCCGATCGCTCCGCCGAGAGGAAGAGAGCCGGTGTCTCCCATGAAAATCTGTGCCGGATAGGAGTTATACCAGAGAAATCCGAAACCTGCTCCAAGTATGGCGCAGGCTGGAATCAGAAGCTCACCTGCCAGCTTGATGTGAGGCACTTCCAGGTAATTGGAATAAATAGCATTGCCTGTCAGATAGGCTACTATTCCGTAGCTGAGCGCAACGATGCTTGAACATCCCATGGCCAGACCGTCTAAGCCATCTGTGAGGTTGACGGCATTGGCTGAGCCGGTGATCACCAGTACAACAAAGGGGAAATAGAGCCAGCCGAGCATCAGTTCCCGGCCCAGAACCGGAATATACAGGGTTGGATTAAGAATCCCTGCGCGCATGATGTAATTGACAAAAATCAAAGAAATGGCGATCTGGAACAGAAGCTTGGTGCGGGCCTTCACACCTGCGGAACTGCCGTGGAAGAATTTCATCAGATCATCCGACAGACCGAGTATCGCCAGTGGAATATAGATGATGAAAAGCGCCAGCACCATCTTGTTCAGATTGGACCAGAACAGGCAGGAAAGCATGACTGCGATATTGATGCCAATGCCGCCCATGCTCGGGGTGCCTTTTTTGGACTCCAGGTGGGTTTTTGGTCCGCACTCACGGATCGGCTGCGACAGGTTGCGCCTGCGCATTCTCCTTATGATCGACGGTGTGAGGATGATGACAATCATGAATGAAGTCAGAAGAGTCAATAGACTCCTGACAGTAATGGCGCTGAAGGTGGAGTCTCCGATGAAATGCTTGATCAGGTAGTAAAACACTTGGTAATGATTCTTTCCAGTTTGATTTTGCGCGAAGCCTTGAGCAGGATTATATCACCGGGAGCGAAAACTTCAAGCAATCTGCTGCAAAGCGAATCAATATCCCGGAAATGTCGGTTTTCCAGCATGCCTGCCCGGCCTGCCGATGCCCCGATCAGGCGGGCCAGTTCTCCGATAGTGAAGAGAAACTCCGGCCGCGGCCCTGACTTGATCAGTCTGCCGATCCTCCGGTGATAATCCTCTTCTTTAGGCCCCAGTTCCAGCATATCGCCGAGCACATAGATTTTACGACCAATGAGCTTAGCGCATCTTTTTAATGCACATTCCATTGATACAGGGTTGGCATTGTAACTGTCATTGATGATTTTGATGCCTTTGAAGTTCAGGATTTCGTATCTGCCGGAAACAGCGGGAGGATCAAGCAGAAGTTCCTGGCAGGCAGAGTGGGAAACAGATAAAGTGCGGGCCAGAATCAGTGCCGGAACGAAGCTGGAAATAATCTCTCTTTGATCTTCCCTGAAAGTAAATTCCTCTCCGCAGTCGGGCAGGACAAGGCGGTTGCCTGCCACTCGCCAGTTGTAAAACAGAGTGCTGCCCGGGAAGTCCTTTGGCAGATACCTGCGCAGGAGAGGAGTCCGGCCGTTAAGAAGTGCGAAGGTCGAGGCCCCGGCACTGGAGAGAATCTCAAGTTTGGCTTGTGCAATTCCTGCCATGCTCTGGAAGTGCTCTAAGTGCACTGGCCCGACATTGGACACAATAGCAAATTCCGGTTTTACACAGGTGACGATTTCTCGGATTTCCCCAGGATGGTTCATCCCGATTTCAAGGACCGCGAATTTTTCCTCGCCTGTCGCCTGGAAAATGCTTAGCGGTACTCCGGTACGATTGTTGAAATTACCGCTGGATTTCAAAACATTGAATTTTTTCGCCAGAAGAGCAGCCAGAAACTCTTTGGTGGTGGTTTTCCCGCAGCTGCCTGTGACCATGATGGTGGAAAGTCTCAGTTTTCTGGTCAGGTAACCTGCCAGACTGAGCAGGAAAACTGCGGTGTCTTCAGTTGTAATGACAGACCCGAAACCCTGAGGGTAGTTGTCGCGGGGAGATACAACAAGAGCCTTTGCTCCGGCGTTGCAGGCATCTTCTGCGAAATCGAACCCATCGAACAGCTCGCCTGACAGAGCGACAAAGAGTTGATTCTTCTGAATTTTACGGCTATCCGTGGAGATGCCGGAAAATGAGTCGCGCCTGCTTCCGCGCACTAAACAGCAGCCTGGGATGGAGTCAAGAATTTCACCGGCGGTCAGGACGGGCACTGTTACCCTCCTAAAATTGTTGAATCAGCATATCTTCAGGAAATTGAATAGTCAACAGCAGATCTTGAAAAAAACCGTGAAAGGATGCTGTTCTGATGATTATACGGCGGAACCTTTTGATTATTGGCCTGACCGTGCGCGGAATCTTGATCTATCCACGCAAATGCAACACAGTGTGATATCTATGGCGATTACTGCAGCAATTGCAATACCATCTGATGCCTTGCATTAGCCTGTGCCAGCATGGCTGTTCCTGACTGAATCAGAATCTGGTGCCTGGTCAGGTTGGTGATCTCTTCAGCCATGTCGACATCTCTGATGCGGGATTCTGCTGAAGTCATGTTTTCATCGGCCACTTCCAGATAATGAACCGAATGGTTGAGGGCTTGCTGGTATGAGCCAAGGCGGGACCTGTAAGCAGAAACAGTTTTAATGGCATTGTCGATAGTGGTGATGGCGGCCTCGGCGCACTGCTGCGTCTGCAACGAGATGTTGAGCCTGAAATCAGGTGCTTTTGCGCCTGTAAGCAATACATCCTTCCCGTTATAAAAATTGCCTGAAGAGCGAAGATTTACTGTCAGGCCCAGAACTTCGGGGCGGATATTCCCGAAATCAACATTAATAGTCTGATCTTCATTGGGTCCGATGTGATAGACCGGCCTCGAATCACGGATCGAGAGTTTGAAGGAAGTCAGGGTATAATAATTGGCGTAAGCCAGTTCCATCTCTTCAGGCACTCGGGCGCGGTGATCGGTTTCCCCATTGCTGCCGGCGTCACCGGCTGGTGTGGCGTTGGGATCAGGGTAATATGCTGTCCAGTCTCCTTCAGAGTCATCGTCATTGGTCTGCTGCATGACGCCGTAATCGATCTGCTCATCGATGTACAGGACAATTCCTTTGAGCAAAAGGCTTTCGGTCAAGTTCACTTTGTCGCTGACGCCATTGACTGAAGGCCACAGCGGTCTTAATGTGTCGGCCGGATCAAGGGAATTGATCGGATTCATCAGTTCCTTTTCTGTGAAGATGTCGCAATCTGAACGGAACACCCCGAGGCTCTGGCCGTAACCTCCAGGTCTGGAGGGAGATCCGGGTTCGGTGGGGAACATGCTCTGAAGCGTGATATTGGTGATGGAAATGATGGTATCAGTGCCTGATGTGAATGTTTTGTGGGTCAGATTATTTCCAGCCAGGTCCTGGGCGAATCTCGGCGAAGACAGATCGTTCTTCGTTCCGTAGCAGAGTCCCAGCTTAGTGGCGATGCCGTCCGGATCATCGCCGAATGATATATTGAAGCGTGATCCTGAGTGCAGTGCTGTCAAAGTCAGGTCATTGCCTTCAGAGTCGAGTCCTGCCACTACTCCAGCTCTGGACTTGTTGATGCGGTTGACCAGATCTGTCAGCGAATCATCAGCGTAAACTTCAATGATTGTGGCGACTCCGGCACTATAGATGTGGAGTTCCTGGCGGTCAATGATACCGATGTCTTTCAGTGTCAGGAGTGTATCAGGATCTTCCCCATCTGTCAGGTTGGATGTTCCGTGAATATTGCACGCTGTGCCGGCGTCCAGGATTGTGACACTGTAGTCGGCGTTCTCAACTTTTCCTACTACTTCGGCCTGAGCGCTGAACAGGTTGTTGACATTGGCTTTTCCGAGGCAGTTGCCGTTGAGAAGCTTCATGGTATTGAATTCAGTATACTGGGCGACTCGCTCCAGTTCTTCAACCAGCTGATTGATTTCGTTCTGGATCTGAGTGCGGTCATAGCTGGTATAGCTGTCGTTGGCTGCTTCGACAGCTAAAGCGCGCATGCGCTGGAGAACCGCGTGAGCTGTATCAAGCACACCTTCAGCCGTCTGGATCATGGAAATTCCGTCCTGCGAATTCTGCTTGGACTGGTTGATTCCGCTGATCTGCGCCCGCATTTTCTCAGAAACGGCAAGTCCGGCTACATCGTCCGCAGCGCGGTTGATGCGCAGACCTGATGCCAGCCTAGCGAAAGATGTGGTCATCTGGCGATCCGTTGACTGAAGATTGCGCAGGGCGTTGACTGCCGAAGTATTGTGATAGATTGTGCCGAAGCTCATTTCATCCTCCTTGATGAACGCGGTTCTTCCGTGATGGCCGGTTGTGTCAGACTAAGCGTGCAACATATTTATCGACAACCGTCCTGATAGGTGCGCCGTGTTCCAGTTCAAACAGAGCGCTCTGCAGCACTGTCGCCACTTCATTGCGGCGGGATGCGCTGCCGTTCAGTTTCTGCCTGGCACCCGCAAGGGTGTATTTTTCCGTATCCAGCAACTGCCTGATCCATCGGAGAGTTGAAAGATCGTTTTTGGAATAGAGGCGGCGATTCCTGCTGTCTCGGGACGGATGCAGGAATTCTTTGAATTCCGATTCCCAGAAGCGCACTGTGCTTGCTGGAACACTCAGAATCTCGGTGATCTCGTTGATGGTCAGGAATTTATCCTGCTGCATGGACACCTCCTTGTGTCTCTTGCGGACTGCCGTCACTGCATTGATCGGCAACCCGGTGGTCATCCTTGTTAAAGTTCCGCTCGAGTGTGCTTCCTGCATTGCCCGAAATCAGAACTGGAAAACCCATCGGATAAGTTAAAGAAAAACTTTAACGAAACTTTCAGCATATGCGGAAGGCAGTGAAAAACAGAACGGCAGACTAACCGATAACAGTTGTGGTTGAGCGTTCATACCCGTTTGACACTTCGCGGGAGCTGGTTTAAAATAATCACGGTCGGTGCATATTCCCATGCATCTCCTTGATCTGACAAAGCGGTAAAAATTCTGCGGAGAAAACAATGAAGGCTTTGATTGGTCCGAAAAAGTTTCTTGATCTTGTCCCGAGCAGTTCTTCTTTGATGGTTGGAGGCTTTCTTGCTGTAGGCACCCCTGAAAAATTGGTCGGTTTGATTCTTGACAGCGATAAACGCGATTTTACCGTGATCTGCAATGACTCATCTTTTCCGGATAAAGGGGTCGGCAGATTGATTGCAGCTCGAAAGGTGCGCAAAATCTACACTTCGCACATCGGAACCAACCCTGAAACGGGCAGACAGTTTCTCTCGGGTGAGATCGAAGTGGAACTTAATCCCCAGGGAACCCTGGCCGAAAGAATCAGAGCCTTTGGTGCTGGTCTGGGAGGAGTTCTCACTCCGACCGGGATAGGCACTGAACTGGAAAAGAACCGCCGTGTCATTGAGGTGGACGGCCGAAAGTTTTTGCTTGAAACCCCGTTGCGGGCTGATGTGGCGCTCCTGAAAGCCCATATGGCTGACCGGTCGGGTAACCTTGTGTTTCGCAGATCCGCCAGGAATTTTAATCCATTGATGGCTCTGGCCGCTGATGTGGTCATTGTGGAGGCAGAACTGATTGTGGAAACCGGTTCCATCGACCCGGATCAGGTAATGACCCCCGGCATACTGGTGGACTATATTTTCAGCGAGGAGGAGTGATGTCGATCGCGCCTGAAAGAGAAAGGATCGCCAGAAGGATCGCCAGGATTTTCAGTAACGGGGATGTCGTGAATCTGGGTATCGGTATGCCGACAATGGTCGGCAACTATCTTCCTGAAGGCGTAAGCATCATCCTGCATTCTGAAAACGGGTTTACCGGATTGGGACCAACTCCTGCACCCGGTTCCGAAGACCCGGATCTGACCAATGCAGGGGCTCAGCCGGTCACTATTCTTCCTGGCGGGGCTTTTTTCGACAGCCTCGTGTCTTTCTCAATTATCAGGGGAGGGCACCTTGATTATACTGTGCTTGGAGCCCTGGAAGTTGATCAGGAAGGAAACCTGGCTAATTACATGATACCAGGAAAGTTCGTGCCCGGCATGGGCGGGGCTATGGATCTGACCGTTGGAGCGCGCAAGGTGGTAATAGCTACAGAGCATTGCAATAAAAACGGAGATCCCAAGGTTCTCAAAAGATGTTCACTTCCCCTGACTGCCACCCGCGAAGTGGATATCATTGTTACTGAACTGGCTTACATGGAAGTAACCCCCGAAGGACTGGTGCTGAAAGAGATTTTTGAGGGTTCTACAGTGGAAGCCGTGACCAGGGCCACAGGAGCGGAACTGATCATACCGGATGAAGTGGGCCGGTTTTCCTGAATCCATGAACTTTAAATCGTTTCTCGCGGTTTTATTGTTTTTTCTGGTGCTGGGCTCGCTGTTTGGCGGAGGGGGATTTCTGCTTTATGCGAAACTCAGGGCCAACAGTTATGCTGAGATCGAGGAACGCTATCAGCGACTTCTGTCCACCATTGTAGCTCAGATCAACCATAGTTCGAGCGAAGAGCACCTGCTGTTTCTGAAAAAGAATTTTGAGGAGTTGACCAGGACCGATCGGGAACTGATGAACATTGTTTTTCTGACCAACAACGGTGACACGGTCATGAGCGTTGGAACCGGTCTCAATGAGATCAGCAACCAGAAAATTTTCTTGAAGAATATCCTGAAAAACGGCGAACCGCGTGGCGTATGCCAGATCGTGATTTCTCTTGACGAGCACATCGGAAGGAACAGAAAGCTCCTGACTGTAATTGCTCTGAATCTGTCCTGCCTGTTTCTGGCTGCAACGGTTTTAATGCTTTACTGCTTTCATGTTTATTTTCAGGGACCGGAAAACAGCCTCTGCGAAGCACTCTGCAGTGATGACACACTCGAAAAAAATCGCCTTGCACGCTTGAAACTGCCTTACATCTGGCACAGGCTCAGGAATGTTCTGACAGGATTGTTCCGGAATTCGAACATTGCGGTAGCCGAGAGGGAACTTCTGCATCCGGTCACAGATCTTCCCTCTTATTATTATACTTGCGAGATTTTGAACCGTGGACTGCATGAGCGGGTGACAGCCGATTATCTGATTGTCACCATGCTCGGATTCAACATTCTGAGCGAGACATACGGATTTTCCGAGGCATATGATTTTCTTGAAAAACTTTGTGATGAACTCAACACTAAGTTAAAGACAAGCCAGGCTGATGTTTTTTTCGTTCATCTGACCGACACTACGCTGATTGTTCGCTGCCATCCTGACAACACAAAGGAATTGTCTGAAAAATTGCTGGTGATTTTCCGGAACATCGTGAGGGATTATAGCGATACGAGGCTTTCTCTAAAAAAAGAGTGGAGCCGAATGATAATTTTCGCTTTTTCATCGCATGAAATCGAGGAAAGCGATCTCAGTCGCCTGGAAGATCTTTATTTCAAGAGTCTGTTCAAGATCAGCAAGAGAGTTCGCAGCAATGTGGCAT
>JAQTRI010000481.1 GCA_028711905.1 Candidatus Wallbacteria bacterium
CTCATCAGGCGGCTATTACCGCGTATCAGGCAGTGCTGCAGATCCAGATGGACTCCTGGGCTGTGGGATATTATCAGACACCCTGTTACCTCGGCATCGGCAAGTGTGAATATGAACTGGGAAATTATGCTGCTGCCCGGGAAAACCTGACCACTTTCATCGGTTCGAACCTGAACCAGTATCAGGAAGTGATGCGCGCAGAGGCGTACCTGCTCAGAGGCCTAACCAATGAAAAGGATGAACTGTATGCCGATGCGTTCCGGGATTTCGCCACAGTCATCAGCAGGTATCACGAGGAACCCAAGAAACCGTATGCCGATTATGTCAGCCGGGCTGATGCCGCTATTGACCGCATCGTCAGGATCGACATCGACCAGGATGACACCTTCAACGATGATGGCACTGTGACTGCCAACCTCTCTGCCAGACCGGTGTATGTCGACGGCAATCAGTTCACGATTGCCGGGGAAAGTGAGTGGAAGTGGGCGTTGGCCGGCGGCGCAGGCACGCTGACGCCTAACATGAATTTGGCGGTTCTGAATATCGATCTGCAGAATTATGCGCGCGGGGCTGTGCGGGCTGAGTTGAAAATCAACCTGAGTAATTACACTCCTGCGAAATCGAAAAACGGCCCATTAGGTGTACAAAAGGCCCTTCGAGGCATAAGAAATCTGGGCGCTCTGCAGAAAATCATCAATTACAACCGGGATTTCCTGATTTACGATGTCCCTCCGGTCGAACCATCGGAGTCCAGAGAAAACAATCAGTTGCTGACAGCGGACAACACCGGCGAAGCCAGACTCTGTGAGCCGATTGTCTGCAAATTTGACGATGGATCAGCGACTCCTTATCAACTCACTTTCAGATTCCTTTCAATGAAAAATCCCACATACAACCGCTGCGAATGGAAATATACGATCAGTAATGACGGCTCAGTAGTGTTGTCCGGATCTGAAATATTTTCCATAGTCCCTGCCGCGCCTCCGGGTATGCTGGATGTGGTCAGAGGCTTGAAAGTTCCAAATGCTCTTGGGAAATATACCTTAGACATGACGTTTGGATACTTCAATGCACTTGAGGGAAACCCGCCGGAGAAGCTGGTGCTGAAGACTAAGCAGATGATGTATGTAGCGTTTGATAAACCGAAATACTTTGAGGCAATCACTGACCCCCTTGTTGTTGACAGATACCGTCTTAAAAAAGATAGTTTTACAAAGGAAAACATCAACAAAACATTTGATTTTTGCGCGACTAATTCAACGGTTAAGACAGAAGTGTGTGAAAGAATCATCTTCGGTTTGAAAAAGATCGTCAATTTCACCACCGATCATCATTTTCCCGAATCACCTTGGCGGCTTTTCGCACCCAAACAAGGGGGAGACTGTGCAACATGGGCAGCACTTATGTCAAACATGTTGAACATTATCGGAATCCAATCAACAATACGGTGCGTTGGGGATATTCCCAACTATCTCGACAGACCTTTTGACATTCGCACACAATTTGTTTCAATAGATGAGAACTCAGCAAAAATTGATATTGATCCCAGCAACATTTCCGATGCAAGTTATTACCCAGTAAATAAGGTTTGGTCATTTCCGGTTTATCATGTCATTCACTGCCCGCTGCTCTATGGTAGGGAAGATTGGAATTATGAGGGTGTTTGTTTTGTTGACGAAAACGATGAATCTATCAATGGCCTTAGTTTTGATGTTGCGGATGGCTTCAACCTTGATTCAAACGGTGATTTTGTGCTACGCAAGTTCGAAGAGATGCTGAAATCTGAAATTGACTCAATCGGCCTCAAATGTGAAAAAATACCTGGAATTCAACCTCCGGAGTTTTATCAACCAGATCCGGTTGGCTACAAAGGAGCTCCTATCAGGTTTTATTTCTGGGTATTCAAACTGATCGAACCTGTCAATGGGAAAAAATATGTTGCCTGGTAAGCAGTCCAAGAATGGTTCTGCTTGCATAAAAACATGGTTGATTATTCTCATTTTATTATTTTCCTGTGTCTATTTCTTGAATTCAACATATTATCAATGGGTGTATAAAACATTATTCAAGTATTGCGTAATCAATAACTGTAATTCAGCAGTGGAATTGCTGCTGATGAGGGGAAATAAACCAGAAAAACCATTTTTAAATGTTCTTTTCAAACAATGCGTAGAAAGTGGTAATCTTGCCGGTGTTAGAACTACACTCGAGTTAGGTGCTGACCCAGACACAGAAGGAATTAAATATACAAAGAGTGATTGTAAAACAGCTTTAATCTATGCTGCCCATAGAAACAACTTGGCACTAGCTCAAATTCTTACTGATCACAATGCAAGTATCAATGTTACTGATTATAGCGGAGGATCAGCATTGATTATTTCTCTTAGAAACAACTTGGATTTTGCTGTTTTTCTGATTAAAAAAGGAGCTTCTTTGAACACCGTATATAACGGAGGCAAAACTGCGTTAGACATCGCAAACGCATATCCACCAGAGTACAGTGAATTTCCAAAGTATCAGGAAGTGATTAAGATAATGAAGTCATACGGCGCAAAAACTGCATTGGAGCTGTCCACCGGAGACACTGCAGAAGTGCATGATGGAAAATAAGCGGACAAGATTGATCTTCCCCACGAAAAATTGACACATTCTGATACCGGCTGTTTGCTTGCCGGGTTTGTTACCGGGGGTTTGTTACCGGAAGATCAACTCGCGCGAAGGCTGGACCGGGTTCTTCTGGCAGGGCAGGGGTTGTGTCCAGAACTTTCTGTAAAATCCCTCTCAAGGCTTAACCACCATCATTCTTCTTCGGTCATGTACCGTTTTCCAACGATCCACTCCTCATGAATTTCCATCAGGAGCGCTCCGACAAGCCT
>JAQTRI010000482.1 GCA_028711905.1 Candidatus Wallbacteria bacterium
CAGATCAGTGAACAGTGATCAGTGATTGGTAATCAGTAACTGGTGATCGGTAAAGCGGATAAGCGTTCATGCGGCCGCGCGTGAAAACTACGAATTTTCTTTCTCCCACCTATCACCAATCACTAATTACTAATTACCTCTTTTTCCCGATACATCCATATGCGCAGTTTTCTGCCGCTCATTTTTTTCATATGCGTGACATGCCTGCTTTCAGCCGCCGACATCACTGCCACGCTGGATTCATCAGACGGCACCAGCGGGTTTGTCGTTAAAAACTCTGCCGGTACAGAAAAAGGAAGAATCAGTTCCATGGGAAACATGACTTTATCTGGAACTGTCGAAGCCTCGGCAGGGCTCGTTGTTGACACAAACACTCTGTTCGTCAACAGCGCCACAAACAAGGTCGGCATCGGAACTGCAAACCCGGGAACCTCCCTGGAAGTAGCAGGCAGCATTAAAGCCAGCGGTTATGTCATACTTCCCAGCGTCCCGGCTTTCAGAGCCTGCAAAATCGACAACACCC
This sequence comes from Candidatus Wallbacteria bacterium, assembly GCA_028711905.1. GTDB lineage: Bacteria > Muiribacteriota > JAQTZZ01 > JAQTZZ01 > JAQTZZ01 > JAQTRI01. The sequence continues at coordinate 524 of JAQTRI010000482.1, forward strand.
AGATCACATTCCTTGCCGGATATCATGTGTACCCGGACGAGGAATTCGACAACGGGAACAACTATAACCCGGCTGACGGCAGGTTTACGGCTCCGGTCAACGGCATCTACTTTTTTAAAATTCATTTCTTTCTGCATACAGGATATGCCAATACCAGCAACAACTACATCAGCCTGTGCAGAAACGGCACTGTTGTCAGAACCGCGAATTTCGGAGCCAACGGCTATGACGGCGGATTCGAACTCTCGGCTGTGATGAAACTGGACGCCGGAGACTATGTCAGCTCATACTCTGGAAACAACATCGTCACCTGGGGAAATGTGTACAACTCGTTCGAAGGTTTCCTGGTGTCGGGAATTTAGTGCTCCGCCGCGCAGAATGACGAGTTTTCCAGCGTTACCGTCAATACATCCTCTGTTTGCGGGTCGATTTGAAATCGACCCCTACACCGTTCATCGCATATCCGCATCCGGGCGAATGATTTCAGATCAGTTATCAGTGATCAGTGATTGGTAATCAGTAACTGTTGATCGGTAAAGCGGATAAGCGTTCATGCGGCCTCGCGTGAAAACTACGAATTTTCTTTCTCCCACCTATCACCAATCACTAATCACCAATAACCGTTTTCTCCCGATACATCCTTATGCGCAGTTTTCTGCCGCTCATTTTTTTCATATGCCTGGAATGTCTGCTTCCAGCAGCAGACATCACTGCCACGCTGGATACATCGGACGGCGGCAGCGGGTTTGTCTTCAAGGACGCCAGTAATGTGGAAGTGGGCAGAATCACTTCTCTGGGGGCCATGATTCTGTCCGGAACTGCTGAGATTTCATCTGGGTTGGTGATAGACACCAATACTCTATATGTAAATGGCACAACCGGCAGGGTCGGCATCGGCTCAACAATCCCGGCTTCAAAGCTGGATGTCGAAGGCACGGTCGAGGCTACTGCCTACCTCGGAGACGGTCGAAGCCTTACAGGCGCCGGCAAAGTCGTGCGGGTGATCACTGTTGTAGACACTACTCGTCACAACACTTCCGGAGGGAGAACCGCAAATCGCGGCCTGCCGTCCCTGACGATCAACAAGCAGTTCACATCCAGTAAAATCCTGCTGCAATGGTCCATGTCACTTGGTTTGGAAAACAGCAACTGTCAGATCATGTGGCGGGTAGGCAGCAACTCCGGCACAATCGTCAATGTCAGTGGTGCTGATTATCTTCACACAAACAAGGCACAGGCCTGCTCCACACATGCAGGAACGCTGGTCTACACCACCGCCAGTACCGGAGACATCTCTTTTTTTATGACATTCGGCAGGGGAACGAGCACTGACGACAGTCTGAACATGATCATAAATCCGAACAGTAATGAGAGTTCCTACTATCAACAATCATATTCGACCTTCGTGATCAGCGAAGTGCTTTGATGTCTCAATGAACTTTTTGCATCAGGCAAAAGTTACCTTGTTTCCCATTATTTCAAATCGCGAAAATCTTCAAGCCGCTCTTTTACCCTGCCTAGCACGGGTAACTTTGCAGTTTTTCAGTTGATCTTCCAGGAATGCCCGATAGGTCTTGTGCCGGCTATTTTTGAAATCCTGATAGGCTTTTTCCTTCATATCCCAGGTTTCCCGAAGGGTTTTTCCAAAACCGTCATTCATCACCGATTACCTCCATGGGATTGAGCAGCAACAGAGTCTTCAGATAACCTTCGCTCCTGTTGATCGTATTTATGGCGATCTGTTTCCTGACATTGGACAAATGGCGGAAATTCCATGACAGCAGAATGTCGAATTCAAAGTATGTGGAAAAAGCAATGTGCAGGGCATCGTTAAGCTTATTCTCCGGGATGACTCCGGCAGATATGTAGCGGTCAGCCAATTGCTCGATCTCAGCGTTAAGGCTGTCGAAAATCTTGAGATTGAATTTCCTGATCAGTCCCATCAACGCATTTTTTCGCTTCAAAACAGGGGTTCTGGTGATCTCCAGGACTACAACATCGGAGATGAAAACATCATAATTTTCTAAGTGCTTCTCGAAAAACTCCTTGGTCAGAGCCATGTAAACAGGGGAGTCTGGGGCATCAAAAAAGTTGATGACCGATGTGTCCAGATAGATTTTCAATCTACGCATGGCTTTACCTCAGAAATCTTCTGTTGCTGATTATAACATAATCCATCGTCAGAGCACCAACCAGGCCACGCTGCTGTTGCTGTCAACTGAATGTAGGTAACCCGTCACTGGAGGATTCTCCTGAATTTCTCCTTCAATTCTGACCGATACATTGCCAGTTCCAGCACCGATCCCTGCGGTGCCTGATACACCTCCTTCACT
>JAQTRI010000483.1 GCA_028711905.1 Candidatus Wallbacteria bacterium
CACCACCTGACATATGAAGACGCAGAGGTCCTGGTGTTTCTGGCCAGCGTGCTGCACGACATCGGCCACACCATCCATCGCACCGGACACGCCAATCTCGGGGCCGCCATTGCCCCCCTGTTTCTCCAGCGCCTGCTTGCTGATATGTATCCGCCTGAGCATCGCGCCCGCATGACAGCCGATATCTGTCACGCCATTCTCACACACCGTGAAGACGCCGAACCTCTGACTATTGAGGCAGGAATCGTGCGCGTTTCCGATGCTCTGGATATGCAGCGGGGCAGGGCCAAGATCTCGTTTTCCCAGATCGGTTCGACCTCGATCCACAGTGTGTCGGCCTATGCCATCAAGGATGTCAAAATCGAACGGGGTGAAGAAAAACCCATTCGCATTAAGATCACCATGGCTAATTCATCCGGTATTTTCCAGATCGACAGTCTGCTGAAGCACAAGCTGAAAAACAGCGGCATCGAGCAATGGGTCGAGGTCTATGCCTTTATCGAGGGCGAGGTCGAGGAAAAAATCATCAATTTCGTGAAAATATAAAGAAGTGTGTCAAAAAAAAGACCGGCAGTTCCGCCGGTCGTATTTGATGGAAAACACCAGTTGTACAATTACCAGTTGAAATAATCGATACCAGCGATACCGGCTATGCGTTTCGGCAGATCCGTGTTGTCCATAAATCCATTAAAGCATTCTGTTCCAGGGCCGAAACCCAGTACAGCTACAGGGCACCCAGAATGCGATGTAGTGGGCCATGCCAGCATGGCCCGCTGATTGATCAACTGGGCCAGTACATAATATGTGGCGGACATGAAACCTTTGGGAGGTGTCACCTCAGCTTTGAGCGCATCGATTTCCTGATTAGAAAGATCATTGATGCCGGTATATTCCTTCACAACTTCCACAATATTGGAACGATCCTTGTTCACCAGGCGGTTCAATTCCTCAAAAGAACGCGTAACCCCGGAAAGCACTTGAGGCTTGATACAGTAATCACCGTTGGACAGACTCAGGCCTCCGGTTTCATGGTCAGCGGTAACCACAACAATGGTGTCGCTTCTGCGTCCGGCGAACTCAAGAGCGACCTGTACCGCCCTGTCAAAAGCCAGAGTTTCGGCTACTACACTCGCCGCATCATGATTGTGAGCGGCATGGTCGATTTTGCCGCCCTCCACCATCAGGAAAAAAGTATTTTTGGGGTCTGAAAGAACCTCAATGGCCTTGGCTGTCATGGCTGCCAGGGAAGGCTCCACAGTCGGATCGCGGTCCAGTTCATAACTCATGTGTTCATCCGTGAACAGGCCCATGATCATGTTACCTGAGGCTTTGGCCATTTCCGACCGGTTTCCGATGATTGTGTATCCTACCTCACGGGCCCGGATAAAAAGGTTTTCACCATCCTTGCGCCGTCCCTTTTCTTTCTCAGGCAGGAAATAGGCCCTGCCTCCGCCGAACAGAACATTGACCCTGGATTCCACCATCTGGACAGCGATTTTTTCCTCGCTGCCGCGATTGTCCTGATGCGCACCAAAACATGCTGGTGTGGCGTGTGTAACCCTTGTAGTTGTTACTATACCGGCTTTCCAGCCTGCGTTCTGTGCTGCTTCCATAATGGTAATGCACGATCTTCTGCCCGGCACCATGCTGATCATGCCGTTTTTGGTCTTATTGCCTGTCGCCAGAGCTGTTCCAGCGGCAGCCGAGTCTGTTACAAAAGAGTCGAGACTGGGAGTGAACGCTATGCCTGTATTGGGAAATGCTTCCATTGTCAGGGGACTTCCCTTGGCATGATGCGCCAGAGTCATTTGAGCGATGCCCATACCGTCACCGATCATGTAAATGACATTTTTTCGGCCCTCAGCAGTGGAAAAGGTAACCAGCAGGAACAGGATCATGAGAACGAATACTTTGCGCAATATCATGTTTTCCTCCAGTTCTGAATAACCGGTATTTTACATGAAGATAAGCCGGGCTGCCAGAAGAAGATAGATCGTGGCGGCCACAAGGTTCATTATCCGGAAGATTAAGGGATTATTCTGGAGCTTTACCGCGGCAGAACCAGCCAGTATGCTGATGGAACCGAACACCAGGATTGTCGCAAAAGCAAAAACTATTCCCAGAAACGATAGTTGCAGGGTCAGTGATCCTTTGGAAGGATCTGCGAACTGCGGCAGGAAAGCTAAAAAAAACAACGACACTTTCGGATTGGTAAGATTCATGATGATGCCGCGCCTGTACAATTGACTGAGTTTAAGGCGGGTTTTTCCAGGGTCTGGGGAATTGGTGCCTGATGATGATCTGATGGCGTGCACAGCTAAATACAGAAGAAAAAACGCGCCGCACACTTTGAGGGCTGTAAATGAAGCAGGGAAGAGCTGAAAAACTGCGGATACGCCCAGAGCAACAGCAGCAGTGTGACCGATCAGACCTGTGCACAGTCCGGCTGTCACCATAATCCCGGCCCCTGGTCCATAAAGGAGCGCTTGAGTCAGGACGAACAGATTGTCAGGGCCAGGGCAGAGCGCGAGAAGGAGTGAAGAAAGAAAAAAAGCCGCCATGTGGTTAATAATACAGCCCGGAATGTAGAACCGCCAGTAACCGCAAACCAACGATCTTCAAACATTTTTGGTATGATATTTACATGAGTAATGAGCCAAGGGTGATTGATCTTCTCAAAAGGCTGGTGGCAACTGATTCACGCAATCCGTTCCGGGCTGAGAATGATGCAGAAGGCAACTGGATATTGGCGGGTAACGAATCTGCTATTGCTGATCTTCTCGAAGCCGAACTGAAGCAGTCAGGCTTTGCGGTAAAACGCCAGCCAGTGCATACGGACAGTAAGGGAATTACGC
>JAQTRI010000484.1 GCA_028711905.1 Candidatus Wallbacteria bacterium
TTAGAGCCGTAAATATTGTTGGCCCGCAGTGTGCGGCTCAGATATGGGGATTCGAACACGGACGACACATTGAGAGCAGTTCCGCTCTGGTCATAAAAAGAGTTTTCAAAAATTCGCGTCTCTGATCCTGTGCTGACAATTCCGTTATCTCCGCGCAAAAAATTATTGCCGTACACAAGCGGTGAAACCGCATTTTTCAGCCCTGCTTCTGTCTGATCCCTGAACTCGTTATACAAGACATGCAGATCTGATCCTGTACGCAGGTCGATTCCAATGCGGTTTTCAATGAATTCATTGCTCTCCCGCTCTGAATCGCTGTAACTGATAACCTGGCCGATCTCAAGATTTTCCGATCCGCTGACCATTATGCCTGTGTCGTTGCGGAAAAAATCGTTTTCCCGGATTCTGACCACCCGGCATGGTGATCCTGACAAGTTGACGCCACACCCGTCCGAACTGTCGGCAAAAGCGATTTTGTTGCGATAAATCGTCAGATTGTCGGTACCGAAAATATTGATGGCATGTCTTGACTGCCCCAGGTCCGCGCCCTCATCCTCAGGAAAAACATCAGTACCGAACAGGTTGCGCTGAATGGTCAGAAAATGCGACGCTCCTGCCTCTAAGCCGACAATACCGCGCCAGAGACGGTTGGCATTGCCGGCATTGCCGTCCCCGACCGTGATATTCTTCGCGCTGTCAAGATAAATACCGTAATCGTTACGATCACAGGTCAGTTTGACAATAGAAGCTGATACATCCGAATCAGACAGCACAAATCCCTTGGTGTTCTCGAAAAACCAGTTGCCGTCAAAGAGTGACAGATTGGTAAAATCACGGCCCTCGCAAGCTGTATTGGCGTATCTGAACACACAGCGGCCAAGGCTCAAAGCGCTGCCGTCACTGAACAGGCCATCCCAGTCCCGCATGACAGGAGTCCCGGAAGTCACTGAGAAGCGATCCCCCATGGGGTCTAACCCGCAAATTTCAATGCTGTCATACACATTGTCGCGATAAGATGTGAAAAAAGAGTCGGTCAGTGTGACAAAGCTGTCGTTTTTGTAAAGCTGGGCGCTGGAGGCTGCCTTGCACAGGCTCTGGTTCATCACCAGGAATCCGCTGTCAGAGGTCAGGTCCCTGTCTAAGTTGAGGAAGCAATCAGTGAATGTAAGTGAACCTGAGACAGACCCACCGAATGACGAAGCATTGAGACAGCCGTTTCTCAGTTCCAGTTCCTCGCCTGATTCCAAGCTGAAAAGCCCGATGCCGGCAAAAGGCGCGACATTGAACCCGTCAGATCCCCACCATCCCATAGTGACTGCCCCGCCCTCGCGAGGCGCGGCTTCCACCATGTCATCGTATTTGGTTGTGATCACCACTTTTCCCAGACCATTGATGTTCATGCCTGTGGTGTTGAAAATGCTGAAATCCTCTGCGAACTTGATCACATGTTCCACTGGGGCGTCAATCGTGATGATCCTTCCTGCCTCCACTTCAATGGTGGAAATGATCACTCCTCCTGTATTGACAACAGGCCATGTTTCACTCTCCCTGACCTTGTCGGCGTAAGCCCAGGGAATATTTTCATGCGCGCCTGAATTGGAGAAAATGACATCCGCGAAAACCGGGTTGTTCTCTCCCCAGTAATTGTATTTCAGGTCAGCCGTATGCGTTGATGTGATATTCAGAACCACTTTCAAGTCATGGGGACTTTCCCGTTCCAGCCTGTTGTAGTAAAAATTGCGCGTGCTGGTGAAATCCCCCCGGAACTCAACAAATCCGTAGCGCAGCCGCGCCCAGCGGCACAGATCATCAGGTCCCCAGTTATTGAGCACGAGTCCGGTAAAATCATTGTTACCCGGCCCGGCTGTTTCCAGAGGAAGGACCTGGGGTGGCACATTGCCGATGCCTGTTGTTGCATCGCGGCCGGATGTGATCAGCACCTCGGCTGTGCTGGTTCCTTCGATCCTGAGCGTGGCACTGGAGGTGAAAACAGCAGGATGCGAGCGAGAATGAAACTCGATCAGCTGGGGTCCGGGAATAACGATTTCTCCGGATTCCTGCAGGGCATAGTCCAGAATCACAGTCGGGTGCAGCGGACTGGCGTACTGGCCTTCCCACCTGTGATTCCCTGTAATAGCGCCTGAAGCGGCCAGAGGCACAATGTCGTTCTGGGCCTGCAGCAGATCATCAGCCGAATCAATGCCTGCCTCTGTCTTATCCAGGCTGTCGTTGAACCGGCTGTACCTGGCGTAAACCCGTCCGGAACCTGATCGCCTGATAATGTTACTGTTGTTGTCGACAAACCAGTTATACACGAAGTCATCGTCAACTCCGGTATGCACTGCGCTGCCATACTCAATGGCTGTACTGGTGCTGTTGGTGAAAAAATTGTAATGCCCTTTGAGAAACCCGTCTCCGTCCTCGCCCTCAGGGACATGCACGGCGATGGAATTGGCTCCGAAAAGGCAGTCATGCAAAGTCGTTGTGCTGAAAGTAACGATACCTTTGGTGTTGGCGGAAAAAATCAGACCTTCACACACTGCTGTTCCGCTGCCGATCCGCAAAGCTTCGGTGTTACCGGCAAAAAAACTGCCTGAAAGAACAGCGTCAGCGCCGCCAATGGACATTCCCCTTTCATTATCAGAAAACAGGGACCCGCTGAGTGAGAATGTGCCGGAATTACACTGCAATCCCTCTTCATTACCGGTGAACACCATGCCGTCCAGATCCACATTGCCGGTTGTGGCAGCGTTCAAAGCGCTATCATTGCCGGTAAAAGTGCAATGCCGCAGATATCCGCTTGTACTGCCGGCAATGCTGTTCTGGACTGAGCGCAAAAAGATCGTGTCTCCCA
>JAQTRI010000078.1 GCA_028711905.1 Candidatus Wallbacteria bacterium
AGATTATCCGCGATGCCGTCAAGAAGTGGGGAGAAAATGCGGATGCAGGCAAAACCAAGGTGAAAACTCCTGATCGTGTCAAATGGTCTCTGGAGCTTAGCGATGATGAAAAAAAGGCAACTTTTTGTCTGGCTTATGCGTTAGCTATTGCTGACGATGAAGTGTGCCAATCAGAAATGGATGTGCTTCATGATTATATCAATGCCCAGAAAGGCAAAACAGATTATGCATTTGTCAAAGGCATTGACATGGATCTTGAAGACAGCATCAAGAAAGTCGAGAGTTCCAAGTACAAAAAAGAAATTGTGGATTTACTTGGCAAAGTCATGAAAGCTGATGGAAGGGTCACAGCTGACGAACAAAGTCTTTTTGATGAGATAACTGGCAAACTTCAGAGCGGTAAAGAACTTCGAAAAACTAATAAGAAGAGCAGGAGTAAATCCTAAGGAGTTTCGTTCATAGTAATTGCAAAGGGGTGACATAGATGAAAATCCTCTGTTTGTATTGTTTTGCTGTGATTTTTCTCCCGATGTGCTTCGCCGCTGATTTTGAAGCCGTCATGGACAGCTCTAACGGCACATCCGGCTATTGTTGGAAAGATTCCGGAGCCATGGAAGTCGGCCGGATCGATTCGGACGGCAATCTGGTGATTAGGGGCGGCATGCGGCTGGATGCTTCTGGTGTCAAGTGTACGACTGCGGAAATGTTGATTGTGGATGGGAAAGTCGGAATCGGAACTACTTCGCCTGCCGCTGATCTTCATGTTATCGGGACAGTGCTGGGAGCGGCTAAAGATTCCAATGGGATCGCTCAAAAAATCATGGTCGGCAAAACACCACCGGAAACCACCGCCTGGGAGGCTTACAACTCTTCCACCATTTACACTGATGTCACTTTTCCGGCTAACAGCTTTGCCGAATCCCCTTATGTTTTTACAGAGCTTGGCGGCACGCTGATGCATTACTATTGCGTTGGAATGACGAGCCTTTACAATCTGACGAAAGACGGTTTTCGTATTTACATTTCGTACAAAGACGGAAGTAGTCTTACTCCATCTGTGGCAACTGTTAATTCATGGCACATCATCTGGATGGCAGTAGGAAGATAATTGATTATATTCACTTTTTTGTTACGAGGTAGCTTATGCTTCAGATCCTGAAAGAAATTTGTCTGTCAATCTTTATCGTTGCAATAACCTTTGCTGTCGGGGTCTGGTTTCTGGACCCCACCGGCCGCGAGATTTTGAATAACTGGATGGACAATTATTTCACCACTGGACAGAAGCATGTGGCTGACAAGCAGAATCGAAGAATCATGCAGCGATTATACGGCGGCGGAACTCAGGAGGTAGTTTCATGGTGAAAGAGATTGTTGTGCTGCTTGCTCTGATTCTGTCAGCGTTCACGGCATTTCCGCTGCAGGCCCGCAATGCCGGTGACACCCTGGTTTTTAATTTGACTGATGAAGTTGTGCTGGATATGGTATGGATACCTGATGGAAATTACAAAATGGGGAGTCCGACAACCGAGAATGGCCATTTTTCCAATGAAGGCCCTGTGCATGGTGTCAATTTCAGCAAAGGTTTCTTTCTTGGCAAGTATGAAGTCACCCAGAAACAATGGACCGCGATCATGGGATACAATCCTTCCTCCTTCAGGAATGAAATCAACATACTTGCAGAGAGGAACAAGGATTACAGTAACCGACCTGTGGAATCTGTTACTTGGCGCGACTGCCGCAGGTTTTTCGTGGAGTTGAACGCACGGGGTATAGGAACAGGCACTTTCCGCCTTCCGACAGAGGCAGAATGGGAATATGCTTGCAGAGCAGGCGAGACAACAGCGTATTACTGGGGTGACACTGCAGATGGGAAATACATGTGGTTTTACGAAAACAGCTCTGCCGCTGAAACACATGATGTTGGAACCAAAGCGGGTAATGACTGGGGTTTGTTTGACATGAGCGGCAATGTCTGGGAATGGTGCCATGACTGTTACGACAGTGATTTTTACAGCACATCAGAGGTGAACAATCTTCCCCATGGCCCAGATACTGGAGATTATGATTTCAGAGAAACATACATGTGCGGGTATGAATTCGACCATGCTGTGTTTCATCCAGACAACATAATGCGCTCCCTGATGGAACCGCTTGAAAATTGCCGGTGTTTGTTGTTCGCCGACAATCCTTGGCGCACAAAGCCTCATGATGGTTATTTCTGCCACATTATTCCCAAGCATCACTGGTGCGACAAACATGAAGATGTAGAAAAATTCTGGTGCTATGATACTCATTCCTTGCGGGTGGTTCGCGGAGGCGGATGGAGCAGAGACATTTTCTGCCGCTCGGCTTTTCGTTACTTTTTGCATCCGGACAACAAAAACAATCTTCTGGGGTTTCGTATTCTTCTGGAGCCTGAAGAATAGATCAGTTTAATGCGACCGGGTGTGGAAGTGGGATATGCTTGAATATTCAAGGACGATTCGCGAGCTCACTACTTTCCCGTGCCCGTGAAACGATGAATTCCCGGATCTCTTACTGAGCTTGTACACCGTAGCGTATACTGATTTCGAATTCAAATCCCTGAGAACTGGCCGGTTGCAAGTTTCTTTCTATGAATTTTTCTCTGTGATGATGGCGAGAAGAGGAACGATTTGTTTTTGTGGGAAGCCTTGCTTACCCGGCACGGCGTATTCGCAGGACAGCGGATCTGCTTTACATTTTCTTTACTTTGACTTGCAAATTTTGATCGATAGAGTTATAATTTTACTGAGATAACATCGATGGCCGAGGAAGCAATGAGAGTAACGGTGTCTCCCAAATACCAGATTGCAATCCCCAGATCTGTAAGAACCAGACTGAACCTGAAGCCTGGGCAGAAGCTGGAAATCATCGCTTATGACAACCGCCTGGAATTCATCCCTGTGCCGGACATCAAGGAATTGCGCGGCAGCCTTAAAGGCATTGACACTGCTGTCGAGCGGAGAGACCGGCTGTGAATCTCGTCGATTCCTGCGGCTGGCTGGAATACTTAGCTGACGGGCCGAACGCGGATTATTTTTCCGGTCCGCTGCTCGATACCGACAATCTGCTGGTCCCCGCCATCTGCATTCACGAAGTTTTCAAGAAGATCCTCTCTGAAGCTGGTGAAGACCGGGCAATGCAGATGGCTGCAGCCATGATGCAGTCGCAAATCGTAGATCTGGATGCTGATCTGGCGGTCGAGTCCGCCCGCTTGAGCCACAAGCATAAACTCCCGCTCGCTGACGGAGTGATTCTGGCCGCAGCAGAGCGCTTCAATGCCATGATTTACACGCAGGACAGGCACTTCCGTGGTCTTCCGAATGTCAGATACATCGAAAAAAAGAGCGGTTGAACCGGTTAATGATCAAAAGATATCATGCAAAACGATTATAGCATCACCAAAATGCAAGGAAAAACCGGACTTTTGTATTTAGTGGCAGCAGCATGCCGGGATGCAATCAATTTTCACTGCATGAAATACGGCGTGATAAAAATGACGATCTCGGTTTTCGTCACATTCGACTCTCTCTGATTAAAGAGCTTCCCAAGCACTGGAATGCGGGACAGAATCGAAGGTCGCGAGCTGCGGATGTCCGATTCCTGCTGATTGGTCAGCCCTCCGAGAATCACGGTTTCTCCATCGCGGATGCGCAGTTTGGAATCAGCTTCCCTTGTGCGCAGCTGAGGAATATTGCTCTTGGTGGTAGTCAGAGAATCCACCGGCGTTGCCACCTCGGTTTTTATCGACAGTGTGGCCTCCCCGGTATCGTTAAAACTCAGAAGCTCCGCCTCCAGCTTGATGCCGGCATCGATCCACTCGATACGGTTGTTCTGGCGGTTGATACCCTCAGAAACCTCTGAGGAAAGAATTTCCACCGGGATGCGGTCTCCGATGCGGATTTTGGCGGTTTCCCTGGCCATCAGCACGATTTTCGGCCGGGCCAGAATCTTGGCGTTGCTTCTGGTGCGCAGAGCATCAAAGGTGGCTGATGCGCTTTCTAAGTGCCAGCGGTCGCCGTCAGTGTTGGTGTCTGCCGGATTGATGTCTTCCATTTTAAAGGAAACCATCTGGGAATTGGGGTTGAACTTGAGGCCAAGCTCGTCCAGCGCTTTGGATTCCACCTCCATCAGCTTCATATCCAGCATGATTTGAGGCTTTCGCGTATCCAGTTCCTTGATGATACCATCGATTTTCTGCATCATGTCGGCAGATGCGAACACTACCAGAGCGTTGTTTTTCTCATTGACAAAGGATTTGACATCCCGCCCTGTGGCCTTGATGATAGCCGCCAGTTGAGTGGAGTCAGTGTATTTCAGGCTGTAAGTGCGAACGATCTCTTCCCCTGCGTATGACTGCTCCTTCTGAAGCGGATAGATGAAAATATTTTTCTGGTCGATTTTTTTTACGATCAGCCCGTTGGAGGTGGCTATATGCCGCATGGCATCCATGGGCTTGAGATCTTTGACCATCAGCTGAACATTCTTGTCAGGTACAGCCTCATCAAGAAAGATGTTGACCCCCGACAGTTCAGCCAAGCTGGACAGGATCGTACGCAGGCTGTTACGACCTAAGGAGAGCTGCGAATAGTTCGGATCAGCGGCTTTTCCGGGTTTCTTTTCCGGGATGGACACCTGTTTTTCGTCAGGATTCTTAAGATCACTGAAATCCGCCGGGTTTATCTGTTTCCGTTCAGGTGCAGCGGCATCCTGGCCGAGCAGGGAATTGAGATCTCCGAGAATGTCGTCTTCCAGGCTTCCGGCCATTATTCCCGGCAGAAAAGCTAAGGCCGCGGCCATTGATATCAAAAATCTCTTCATAGGTCCTCCTATTCTGAATCGAGGCTGTATTTTCTGCGTACTCTGGGTTCGGTATCTTCGATCTCCGCAATTTTCTCTTCAATCGTCAACACGCTGAAATGAGCGAATTTATCTCCTGCAGCAGTGATATAAAGACGGCTGTTGTACTCCCAGATGGCGGTGAATTTTCCCTGCTCCACCCTCACTCCGATCAGTGTTAAACCCGTGAAGTCACCGCGAGGCGCGACCGGTTCGGTCTTTTTCGGCGGTTCCGGTCTGGGATCGCTTTTCGGTTTTGGAGGAGTAACCGGTGTTTCCGGTTTGATCTGCTTTTTCCTGAAGTTGAAAATGTTGCGCGGCTCAGGATTGAGCTGTTCCGCCTGGGGTGGAAGTTTGGCCCGCACATCAGGAATGGGCGGCAGTTCAAGGGCGAAAATCCCGGTCGAGGTTTGAAAGGACTGCCGCAGATAGACCGATGCCAGATAAAAGCAGATCAGGATCAGAAAAAGGTGCTTGATGGTGTTCTTCATTTCAGAATCAGGAGCCCCCCGCCGAATTTGACATTGACAGATCCCTCGCGTGAACTGCCGAGCTGATCGATGCTGTCCAGAACCACGAAGGGAAAATCTTTCTCGATTCTGAAGATGAATTCCCTTAATCTGGCGTATTCGCCGGTGAGGGTGATGACAAAGCGCAGCTGCCTGACATAATCTGATTCGACAGCTTCCTTGTATGCGACCTCTGTTGCGGTGAGTCCGCTTTTTTCGCAGAGCGCTCCGAGTTTGTAGCCGAAGTCCACCAGGTCTTTTTCCGGCAGGAAGCGGCTGATCAACTCTTTGACCTCAACTTCTCTGGACGACAGGGTGGAATCATAGGTTTGCATTACTCTGCCGCTGTCCATACTGAGGGCAGAGTTTGCCAGATAATCGGCGTGAGCCGCTGAGAGGTGCCTGTAAATGAAAAACCAGTAGCACAATGTGGCGAAAAAAAGCAGAATGGTTGTTTCTTTAACCCTCAAATCGGCACTCCACTCTGAAGATCAGCTTGCCGTCCGACAGCTTCTGGTTTTCCAGAAAAGGAGCGGAAAAAGGCTTGGCAGAGAGATTTTCCATCAGCTTTTTCAGGGCCAGACTTCCGGAGCAGGTTCCGGTCAGTTTGACTGCGCCTTTCGGGGAGACCCTGATTTCCTGGATCATGGCTTCGTCAGGCAGAACCTTTTCCAGACCGTTGAACAGAGCATGCATGCGGAAAGATGTCTCAGGTGTGATCTCGTTCAGAGCCTTGATTCTGGCAGCCGCTGATCTGGTCCTTTCCAGGTCCGGTCTGGCGGACACCACTCCATGGCTGACTGTGCGCAAGATGCCGGCTGATGAATAAATCAGGGCTGCGTCAACAATCAGGAGCAGGGCCAGCAGAATCGGAATCAGAACCTCCAGCGGGCTGGGTTGATCGGCTTTCAGGAGATTGAAACTGTATTTACTCATGCAGGATTTTCCCCATGTTTCCAGCGTCGCGCAGGTCGATTTCTCCGATCCGGCTGCTTCCGAACGAATAAAACAGTCGTTCCTCAGGGGAAAAATCATAATAGGACATTGTAGCTGTGATTTCGCGGTGCAGGCTGTCCTGATCCGGGAGACGGAACCTGCGGACAAATTTCGCGTATCCCTGGTCGATACCCGCCAGGACTGTGAAGTCATGGGAAAGCACGACCAGGGTGCGGACAGAAGATTTTCCGGCCGCGCTGTTTAAAATTGGTGTCAGCAAACCGTCCACCCGGGCGAGAGTCGCGCCAAAGCCCTCGATCCTGGCCTGCCATGATGTCAGTGTCGCGCGCTCACAGGCCGCGATCAGTGCGCATCCGTTCTCCAGCTTCCAGCAGACTGCCGGGTCTGTGAACAGCAGTTCTTTGACTGCCACCCATTTGAAAAAGGCGGCCTGTTCTCTCCTCCGCTGGGGCAGTTTGGCCACAGGCCATACCAGGTAATCCAGTTCGGACGGAGGGAGGAAAAGTTCCACTCGCTGACCTTTTTGCGGTACTGAGGAGAAACTTCCTGAAACGGCATGAAAGATAACCATCTCTTTACCCGGGAAAACAAAGGCGCTGACCTTATTTTTTGCTGTGGGTAACACGGTTGACCTCGTACAGGGTGGTGGCACCATCGCGCAGCTTGCGCAGCGCTGCTTCACGCAGGCTGATGATGCCTTCAACGCGGGCCTGGGCCTCGATTTCCATAGGCGTGTTTTTCTTCAGGATCATTTCCTTGATAGTGTCGCTCAGGGGAAAAACCTCGAAAATGGCTGTGCGCTCGAAGTGACCGGTGAAAGAACAGTGCTCACAACCCCTGCCCGCGAAAATCGGTGTTCCTTCATATTCTCCTGCCGGCTCTTTACAGAACGGGCAGATCTTGCGTACCAGTCTCTGGGTCATAATCAGATTGAAGGCTGCGATGAACTGATAGGACTCGATCCCGAGGTTGATCAGGCGGAAGATGCTGTCAATGACATTGTTGGCGTGGATGGTGGAAAACACCAGGTGGCCGGTCAGAGCGGCATTGACCGCGATATCAGCTGTTTCGAAATCCCTGATTTCACCGACCATGATTTTGTCAGGGTCATGCCTGACTATAGAACGCAGGCCTTTTTCGAAAGTCAGTCCTTTTTTATCATTGACAGGGATCTGCACAATGTCGGGAAGCTGGTATTCCACCGGGTCTTCAATGGTGATGAACTTGTCGTCAGGGGTCTTGATCCACTTGAGAGTCGCGTAAAGAGTGGTGGTTTTCCCTGAGCCGGTCGGTCCGGCCACTAAGATCATGCCGTAAGGCAGGCGGACATTTTTGCGGAAAACCTCGATCTGTTCCGGATAAAATCCCAGCTGCTCTAAGTCGAGCGACAGCATCTGCTTGTCTAAGACGCGAATGACGACAGCCTCGCCAAAAATGGACGGCAGGATCGAAACGCGGAAGTCTACGCTGCGGCCCTTGATGTTGAGCCTGAACCGCCCGTCCTGAGGCACCCGCTTTTCGGCAATGTCCAGATTGGCCATGATTTTAATGCGGGAAACCAGCTGTTCCTGGAGCCCGCGGTCCAGGTCGCTGGTGACTTCCTGCAATATGCCGTCAATACGGTACTTCACCTTCATGCGGGTTTCGTAGCTTTCGATGTGGATGTCGCTGGCGCGTTTTTCCAGTGCATTGAGAACTAAGCTGTTTACCAGCTTGATAATCGGGTTCTCGATGTTCTTGAGGTTTTCAAAGATCAGCTCTTCTTCATCGCTGACCCGGGAATCGCTTCCAAGATCGCGCACCATTTCATCAATGACGCTCTGGGTTGAAAAGTTGAGATGCACGCACTTGACGATCTCGTTCTCCAGCCCGACGGCGGGAAAAACCGGGGTGTCCAGCAGCCTGCTCATGCGGTCGCGCAGACGCAGGTCCAGCGGGTTGGCCATTACGATCTCCACACCGTTCGTGGTTCTGCGGTAGGGTATGATCTTGTCTGAAATCAGGAGCGAAGGGTCAAGGGTTTTAAACTCTTCGGCCAGTATGAACTCATCTAATCGGACTAAGGGAATTTCCAGAGTGTCACTGAAAATCTGGGCCAGCTCTTCAGGCGTGAGATAGCCGTTGGAGGTGAAAAATTCATAGATGCTGTTCGGCGCAAGTTCGCGGGTGAAAAAATCCTGCTGATTGCGGGGGAGTTTCCCCTTGAGCAGCAGGGTTTCCTTCAGAGAAGGCTTGTCGACATGCGCGGTAGTGTTACTGGATTGGAGGTGGTTCATTGGTGACCTTTACTCCGAGATCAAGCTTTTTTTCCAGGCCTGCCACCTTTTTCGAGATTTCGAGCTTTTTTTCCGGCAGGAGCAGGTGGATCTCGCCGGAGTATTTATTGACCAGCAGCAGCAGGTCGTGAAGGTCCTGAAAGGTCACAAAGTAATTGATGCCGTAATTCTTGATCTCATCGACCTTGACCAGAAGATAGACTGTGATCAGCGCTATGTCACGGGCTGAGAGGATTGTGCCCGGCCGGAACATTTCTTCATCCTTGAGGAATTCCTTGGTGTGGAAGGTGTTGAGTATGCGGTATTCCTCGCTGTCTTCAGGAATGATGCGCAGGACATCTAAGAATGACGGTTTTTTTTCTGCCGGCAACAACGGACACAAAAGCACTAAAAGAAATAGGGTTATGACCTGTTTCACAAGGTGTGTTATCGGAAGGATCAGGGGAAAAATGAGATGTTGAGGAGCGAGCAAGAGAAACTTGCTCAAACTGTCAGAAGCTGCGAAGCTTTTTCACAAGCTCAACAATGTTGGAGACGCGATTTTTTTTGAAGATATGTTCCTTGTGTGCGTACACTGTTTTTACCGAAATACTTAGTTTCGCGGCAATTTTCTGATAGTTCATGCCATTAAGCATAAGCTCCTGAATCTGATGTTCCCTCTCGGTAAGTTTTTCTTCAGGCGTTTCTGTAAACATTGCCGCATATTCGGGAGGAATGTAACACCCACCATGATTCAGCGTCTGTGCTGCAAAGCAGATCTCTTCAAGTTCCGCAGTTTTGGAAATAAATCCTCTGGCACCGCGGGATAGTACCTGTCGGCACAATTCGAGTGTTGGTTGTCCAGTTAGAATCAGAACTGGAACTGTGCAGAATTTGGCCAGTTCTTCCAACACCTTGTCGCCATTCATATCAGGAAGAAAATAATCCAGAACAATTACATCGGGTTCAGCAGTTCTGATGGCTTTTAAAAATTCATGGCCATCGAAAGCGATACCAATGACTTTGACACCCAAGTCCTCTTCCATCACTCTAGCCATGCTGCGGATCACAGCAGGATGGTCGTCAACAAAAAACAAGCTGAGCATCAATGCCTCCTGCGTCAGCCGATCTTTCCGAGATATCTTAGCACCGAATCACCAAATGTTTCTCTGGTCTCTCAGCTACATGCAAAACTTGACAGTTACCAGATGTAATAAATACCCAATCCATAAGTTACATCAGTAGCCGAAACATCGTTATCTAAACCTCCAACTTTCGGAAACAAACCATCGAATTTAGAAGCAACGAATTTGGTTTCAGCAAAGATCGCAAATTTATCAGACATCGAGTGAAGAACCCCTGCTTTTAAAGAGAAACCAGTGTTAGTGTCGCTATAATGCACACCATCTGCATAAGGTTCCCAGCTAAGATCGAATTTTCCAATACCGCAGCCATAATAAAGGTAAAAATCCTGTCGTTCGAAAGTATTTTGGTTAAAAAATGTGTATTCAAACAAGCAGGAATCAATGTCGATGTCCTGACCATTCTGACTTTCGGAAAAACTACCAACATCCAGGCTCAGCATGCTTTTTTCAGTGTTGAACCAGCCAAAGCCTCCGGACGCTTTGATTCCACTAGTCCCGGTCCCACTCAAAGTCCGGACATCATTGGGTTGGTAATGTGAGAATCCAGCGAACAAAGCGCATTGTCCCTTTTTAAATCCTGTTTCAGAAGCAGTAAGGGGCACGCAGAGAATCAATAGCAGCACAGAATACATTACTTTTTCCGCAATCATCGCAACCTCCGACAGGAAGATTTGATAGTATTATTGTCATAATGATTAAAAACATTATACCCAATTCATTTTATTATGTCCAAAATCAAAAAATGTTGTATGAAGAGCGCACGGAAAAATATTTCCATGCGCTCTTCAACAATTTTGTCACCACTTGTCGCTTAACTTAACTCTCTTCCAGGTGCTATTCCCGGTGCATACATAGAGATAATCGCTATCCCAGGCAATTTCACCCTTTATCCCGATTGAATCTGAATGTTCAGGTGTTTTTGATTTGCAAATGCGGATTGAATCACCCTCTATGTCCAGCATTGACAGAGGATTTGTAGTCCCTATACCAACATTTCCAGATTCTGAAATCCGCACTTGTGTTTTCATGGTTGACCCGTCTGAGGTCATCAGATCTAAGCATCCACCTATCTTTTCTGGTGTTTTCACGGCATGTGCGACAATTTTTGCAACAGCGTTCGGGAAAAGTGGTTCAACGCCTCCAATGCTTGCTTTGAATGAGATTTGAGCAGTTTCTGAGGCATTGTTCTCGATCAAAAGGCCGCCCATTTCAATTTCTGAGAAATAATTTTCGGCGTATTTTATATGTAGTGGTGCAAGGGGAGTATCTGTTCCAATTCCCACTTTACTTTCTGTAGACATACAAATGGAAGGGGAGGAAAAACCTGGTAGTGTAATCCGCAGATCACTCGTGGCTTCACTCCATTTAATCGAAGCGGCATCGTTATCCTTGACCCCAATGTTTAACGAAGCAACACCTGATCCTAAAACATTGAACTGTCCATTCGTTGCATTGCCAAGTTGGTCCACCTGTTTTTTTAATTTCTTTACTTCTGCAAGGAGAGGAACTGCAATCAACTCATAGCGCACACCTGCAA
>JAQTRI010000079.1 GCA_028711905.1 Candidatus Wallbacteria bacterium
AATGGTTTTGTCTGCGATTAATGCTGCTGCAACCGGTGAATTGAGCCTGTCTTTGTCCTTGAAACTCTGCACATTCCTGCCTCTTTCATTCTCTCTGCTGGTGGCTTTTCTGATGCCTGCCTGCGACCTGGTACTGGACAGATTCTCAACTATCGCCAAAGCCTTTGTCTTGACCGGGTTCCTGACCACAGCCACCTTGTTTTTGCCTGTGAATGAATCAGGAAAAACGGTGCTATTCTCTCTGATCTGCCTGGCAGCATCTCTGTTTTTGTATCTGTTTTTCAGCCGCAACAGTCTGATGTTATGGCGAGGATTGAACCGGAAATAACCTGCACGAATAAGAGAATCGGTTGAATCGTTATTCAATAAATACCGTTTTTAAACGGAGGTGGCATATGGGTAAATTCGCTTACAAAGCCCGCTCGCGTGACGGCAAGACCATCAGCGGAGAAATGGAGGCCGATTCCAAGGATCTGGTGATTACCAGGCTCCGTGAAAAAGGATTCTTTGTCACACAATGCAAAGAAAAGACAAAGGAAATCACCCTTTTTCAGCGCAAGGTCAAATCATACGAAGTGGCCGTATTCGCACGCCAGTTCGCCACCATGATCGGCGCAGGCGTGCCTCTGGTCAAATGCCTCGGCATTCTTCACGAGCAGACGGAAAACCCGAGATTCCGCCAGGTGCTGGCCCGCATCAGGTCCGATGTCGAGGGCGGCGCCACCTTTTCCAAGGCTCTGGAAAGATGCCCGGAGATTTTTTCCGAACTGTTCGTTGACTTAGTCAGAGCCGGTGAAGCCGGCGGTATCCTTGACGAGATCCTCAACCGCCTCGCCAATTATCTCGAATCTTCAGAGCAGCTCAAGTCCAAGGTCAAGGGCGCTCTCACCTATCCGATCGTGGTCGCCACTATTGCCGTAGGCGTTGTGTTCTTCCTGCTGACCTTTGTACTGCCCAACTTCAAGAACATCTTCCAGGGCATGGGTGATGCTGCATTACCACTGCCCACTCGTGTGCTTCTTGGAGTCAGCGACTTTTTAAGCGCTTATTTTGTATTCATCCTTATGGGTCTGGCAGCTATGGCCTATGGTCTTAAACGCTTTTTCTGCACCAAGCAGGGCCGAAGAATCTGGGATACCAACCTGCTGATAATACCCATAATCGGGATGCTGGTCTGCAAGGTGGCCATCGCCAAATTTACGCGCACACTGGGAACCCTGGTGTCCTCAGGCGTGCCTATTCTGCAAGCACTGGAAGTCACGGCTGCCACTGCCGGGAATGTCGTGATCTCCGATGCCATCCACAAAACCAGGGTCAGTATCCGGGAAGGTGAAAGCATAGCTGAGCCGCTCAAAGCCAGCACTGTGTTCCCTCCCATGGTTGTGCAGATGATCGCAGTCGGAGAGGAAACCGGCGAACTGGACGGCATGCTGATCAAGATCGCTGAATTCTATGAGCAGGAAGTCGACACAGCCGTCAAGGGTCTGACCTCGATCATCGAGCCTGTCATCATTGTATTCATGGGCGTAGTGGTTGGCGGCATAGTTATGGCGATATTTCTACCGCTTCTTGATATCATAAATCGGGTCCCATAACGAATATCGTTTGCGCCCCATCAACATTCAACCTGCAAGGTTGACGAAACCCTGTTTCCGTGTTATAATTGGTTCATACAGGGATAGGGACATCCGTTTTTCTGTCCCGAACCTGAATCGTTAAGGGAAGGGGGTGAAAATCATGATGAAAAAAAGAATCAAGTTTCTCCGCGGCTTTACCCTGATCGAACTGATGATTGTTATTGCTATTATCGGAATTCTGGCCGCAATCGCTATCCCGAACTTCACAAAGGCGCGCTTGAAAGCCAAACAGAAAGCCTGTGTCGCCAACCTGAGAACCCTGGAGTCGGCTCTGGAAATGTACCTGATGGAGCACGCTTCCGAGGAAGCTCCGGCACTCTCTGTTGTGGCACCTTACATGCAGGGTCAGAAGTACCCGAAATGCCCGACAACAGACCAGGAAACCAGTTACAGCATTCAAGGAACTGTTACCACCAGCTTGTGGGTGGCCTGTTCAGTTCATGGGTCTGTGCATCATCAGATCGAACCGCAATGATCTGAAGCTTGTTTTCGCAAAGACCGGGATTCTTTCCCGGTCTTTTTTTTGTCAGTTTTTCGTTGTGGCTTTGAGATGTTCCCGATAAATTTCAGCCATTCTTCTTTCCCCTGCATCCACCTCACCGTTTCGGTCTATATCTTCGCACCCTGCTTCAAGCAATCTAATTGTTTCCATGCCGAATAAAAAATTCTGGAATCTCTGTTTTTGCTTCTCCAGTTCAACAGCCTGAGCCTTATCATTGCATCCGGTGATATAAGTGAACGAGTAATCGGAAAAAACAGCCATGGAAAAAAGTACCACCCCAACGACAACACCGAGTCTTTTTTTCCAATGCAGAAGGCTCAAACCAAAAGCCGCAAGAAAAGAGGCTGGAACAAGCAGGGGCAGAAATTTTCTGCCAACCATGGCCTGTTGCGGCGGAACGATAGAATAAGAAAGAAAAAAGATAAAATACACCAGAAACCAGCAGAAAAAGAACTCTCGTGGTCCCGGTTTTTTCAGTGACAAGTCACAGGCCCCAAGCGGTACAAGCATCAACAAAGGAAATCCGAGCAAGATAACGGGCAGCACTTCATGAAAATTGCGCCAGATAAGAGACAGGTCGAAGAATCCCCTGCCCCAGCCGATCAACGGAGAATTGCTCCCTGTATTGATCAGCACGCGCTGGTTATAACCTGTTACACAAGGGGAGCCGAACATGTGCTGATAATACAGCAGAAGCGGAATTACAGCGATGCAAAAAGCAGTCAGAAAAACAGCCACCCGCATGATACTTACCTTCCTGCATCCAAAAAATCTGATCCCTTCCCAGAGAAGAATCACGGACAGAGCAAAAACTCCCGTGTTCCTGAATGTTGTGGAAATCCCCACCAGCAATCCAGACCAAAACGGAAGCGTCAATCCTTCCCTGTTTTCAGAGAGCAGATAAATGATCAACCCGGCACTCAGCAACATCGCGCTTGAATAATCATCCATGTATATCTTGTGGGACAGTATCATCGCGGTTGGAGCTGTGAGAAACAGGACCGCAAAAATCAGCAGTGTGTCTCCATCCCTGCTCTCTGCTGATTCAATTGTAAATGTCGATGCATGAGAAAGGATCAGCGTCAGCAGGGCCAGTGAAAGTATGGAGGCCGAAAAAGCTGACAACCCGATTTTACCGAGCACAGCCAGCCAGATTCCATATCCCGGAGACCTGGTAAAGACATACCTTCCCCTGATATCCCTGGTAAGCGATGTAAGCTTCTCGAATGGGGAGACTCTATCAGCCTCTTCTTCCTGCATATACATCCGCCCCTGTGCATAGATTTCTGCTGAAATTCTGTGAACATCGTCACTCTCGGTAAAATTCCGGGGCAGAATGTGGAGAAAAATGTTCACCAGCAGAAAAAGTCCGCAAACCCTGATCAGATTTGTCCGATCCATTTCCCGGCCATCCATTCTGTTTTTTATCAGGATAACTCCGCGGGCTTCTTTCCACAAACGCAATCAGCTGTATCTGCGCCGCAATAGCGTTCCAGTTTTGCCACAGCCGCCATGTGAACAAATCCGGCGAGAATAATTCCGGCAATCACATCGATCAAATAATGGTATCTAAGAAAAACACATGCCACCCAAAGACTTGTAATCAAAGGAAACATCACCAAAAAAATTGGTTTCCCGTATCTCCATGCCGAGAAAAGGCACAAAGCCGTCAGTCCGGTGTGCAGAGACGGGAAACAATCTCTGGGCAGCCTGGCCAGATTGATAAATCCGTCTGTCAGGTCAGCCACAGCGCCTCCGCCCAAAGCCAGAGTGTACCAGTGGGGAAACGCAAACCTTGGTCCTACCGCCGGTAACAGAAGGTAACCCATGCATCCGATGCTTTCTGTGATGACAAAACAGAGCATCAGCATTCGGAAAGCCAGGGAATTGCCTTTAACATAGTAGTACAATGCCACTACCGGCGGGATAACAATAAAGGATAGATAAGCGAATGAAAGCCACTCCACCAGAAAAGGCACAGCAATAAATCTCTCCAGCCAGACAGATGGCCGGCATCCGAACAGCCGTTCATCCCATGCTGCAAGCAGTGCATCGCGGTCGCTGGCGACAATAAAATGATTCAAGCCATCGTAAAAACCGTAGTACATGGACAGAATGATAAGAAAAGGAAACCAGTCCCTCAGGACCGCCACAAATTTTGCCGTTGACGGCTTTTCTGAGAAAAAGTATGAAAACGCTTCCTTGAAAAGTATCAACACAAAAGGCAGCAGAAAATAATAAAATGTCATGGCCATGCCACGATTGACTCGTTCGCTCCTTATGTATGCGGCAAAATAAATGAGTCCGACTGTCAGAACATAACCGGCAGCAATGTAATCTTCAAGGCGAAGACCGGATAAAATCCTGCCCGTTTTTTTTATATTCATTCCTCAACTCCAGGACCCGTCGTTCAACAGCAGGATCCACTCCATACAATCTCCCGATTTCATCAAGCGCAGAAAGCACCTTTTCCGTATTACCGGACTGCCTGAACAACTCCACCATCTGCCATCGGATAAGTGCCCCAAATTTTCCTTCCAGTTCAAGAGCTTGACACAATTCTTTCTCAGCTTCAGCATATTGCCCCTGAAGTTGATGAAGAATTCCCAGATAAAAAAAGGCGAAACCCGGCTTTGAAGCGTTATCCCTGGCATAAGCCAGAATTCGGCCGGCCTTGTCGGTTTCCCCTGATTCCAGAAGCAGATGCCCATAGTATATCCCCATCTCAGGGCTGAGACTTCGTCTGTTTTCCAGTGCCTGAAACCAGGGCAGGGCTTCGGCAGGCGGCCTGACCGCGTATGAGGCAAAAGCTAAACGATCCAGGATCGCATTGTTGGAAGGGGCCATGTTGTAGGCAGTCAGAAATTCCTCATAGGCAAGATCGTGACGACCGGAAGAAAGACTCTGAAACCCGTAATAAAAATATATGTAGGACGCCATGGGCCGGAGACATACAATCATCAGCCAGGCCGCGGCAATACTTGCGGATATAAAAATCAGCACCGGCCCCGGATCATGTTTTTTTCCAGCGGCAAGGCGCTGCAACTTGAACCATTTGACACAGACAAAGTAGCCCATCAACCCAAAGGAAAGCACCAGCATGTATTTCAAGTTACTGTGAAAAAAAGACAAAACCAGGTTCCACCACAAATCAGTTTTCACTGGCCCCCCTCATTCGTGGAGTTAATAACAGGGGAATCCCCAGGTGTGTACTCTCTATTTTTATGCTCTGACAAGAACTCTCCAGCCTGTTTGACGATATCCCGTTCAGGACCTGGCTCCCTGATGATCGTCTCTGCCAAATCCCGGGCCTCAACTGTTCTCCCCGCGGCCTGAAAAAGCTTAACCTGCTCCCAGCGAACCATGTTCTTAAAGGAACCGGCATTGGCCAGAGCCTGAGAAAAATATTTTTCTGCACAGCAAAAATCATTCCCGGACATTAAACATCTCCCGAGATAATAGTCTGCCAGCATCGGATTGTACGCGTGATCACGGGCTTCGCTGAAATGGGATGACGATTCGGGAATCCTGCCGCTCTCAAACAATGCAATGCCATACCTGATCCTGGTGTCAGGAGACATTTCACGGATCAGGGAAAATTGTTCGGCTGCTTCAGCATATTTTTTTTTGACCAGCAGGGTTTCGGCTAAGCGCTTGCGGAATCCGTCGTTACCTGGGTAAAGCCTGACAGCCTCGTAGAATTCTTCGCATGCCGCTTCAAACTGGTATTCAGAGATGCACTGCAATCCAAAATAATAATAAAAATAACCTGACAGAGTCCTCATGGGAAAAATCATCCCGCTGAAAAAAAACAATGCTGCCAGAATCAGCAGTATTCTTCTATTAAAATTTCCGGCCGCACGAAGTGCGCCTTTGGCCAGCATGAAAAAAGCCATCAGCGAAAATGACAGCAACAGCAGATGAAACAGTCCATTCTTCAGAAAAGTCAGCGCAAATTCCCACATAAATCTGGAGTTCAGCATATCATTTACCTATACAGAACCGGGAAAAGATTCCATCCAGCACATCCTCGGCTGTGATCTCTCCAAGGATCGAGCGCAGGTTGAATAAGGCCTGTTTCAGTTCAGAGCAAACCAGATCCATTGTGCGCCCCTGGGAAAGCATCTCACCGGCACTGCTCAAAGCGCTCCGGGCGTGTTCCAGTTCATATTGCTGTCTGGCGTTGACCATTATGGCGCTCTCTTCCCTGCGATCAAAGAATCCACGCAGGCAGTTCTCCAGGCACGACTGAAAATCCGCCAGCCCTTCCCCGGTTTTAAGGGATATCCTGTATCCGGAAGTTCCTTCGCGGGAGGCCTCTTCCGTCAAATCGATCTTATTGACTATCTTCAGAACCTGCTTGCCTTCGTAAGAGGAAAAACCATCCCAGTCAGGATTTTCCGAGGATAAAACCAGGAGAATCAGGTCGGCTCCATCGAGCAGAATCCTGGCCCGGCCAATGCCTTTGGCTTCAGCGCTTTCTCCGGCTTCCCTGAGACCGGCCGTATCCACAAGCCTGACCGGCAATCCGTTGAATAGAGTGTCGCATTCTATATAATCTCGCGTTGTGCCGGGAGTCGAATCGACAATTGCGCGGTCTGACCCGCACAAAAAGTTAAAAAGCGTGGATTTTCCGGCATTAGGCGGCCCGGCAATCACAACAAACACTCCTTCTGTGCATACCTTACGGAACACGGCTCCCGCAAGGATCTGACTGACATCATCTCCAGCTTTACGAATCCTTTCCATAAACCAGTCTGCCGGCACTTCTTCGATTCCCTCTTCAGGAAAGTCCAAAAGCGCTTCAGCGCGTGCCGTCATCTCCATCAGAAGTTCCTTCAAATCCTGAAGCCTGGAACTCAGTGCCCCTCTCAATTGTGCTAATGCTGTGCGGTATGCATACTCGTTCCCGGCCCTGATCAGTTCATCAATGGCCTCTGCCTTGACAAGATCAATCTTGCCGTTGGCAAAAGCCCTCCTGCTGAATTCTCCCGGCTCAGCCAGCCTGATCCCGTTTTCAGTCAGCAGATCCAGGATCATCTTCCTGCATATGGCGCCTCCATGGCAGGTGATTTCAACAGTATCCTCTCCTGTGAAAGTCCTGGGCGATTTCATCACATGCAGCAGAACTTCATCAATAACAGTCGTACCTGAGCGGAGATGTCCATAATGTATCTTGAAATTTCCGAATTTCCTGACTGTTTCGCCGTTTTTGCGGAAAAAAATCTTCCCGGCTACGGCAAGAGCCTCAGGCCCGGAAATCCTGATCAGGCTGATAGCACCTGGGCTGCCGGCCGTTGCACATGCTGCTATGGTGTCACTGATCATATCCCTGGCGACGGCTGGTTTGTCTGTTGCGCGGGGAGATAACTACTTTACGGTAAGGGTCATCGCCTTTGCTGAAAGTCGTAACATGCGGATTGTTCTTCAGTGTCATGTGAATAATGCGCCGCTCGCGGCTTGACATGGGTTCCAGCTCAACATTTTTGCCCCGCTCTCTGACCCGTTGAGCCAGTTTCACCGACAGATCCTGCAGGCTTTTTTCGCGCATGTTCCTGTAGTTTTCGATATCAAGGTTATAAAACACCTTTTCTTCGCGGCCCCTGTTGAGATAGATATTCAGGAGATACTGCAATGCGTTAAGTGTCTGGCCTCTTTTTCCGATGATTACCCCGGCATCTTCTGAATCGATCTTGATCGTATAACCGTTCTTATCCCTGAACCTGGTCAGCGTAATACCGGCAACAGACATTCCACCCAGCACATTGCGCAGAAAATCGGCGGCTTTATCGAAATTTTCATCCGTGTGGAGTATCTCTTCCACAACATTGTCGGCTTCGGCATCGCCCTTCCTGCCAACCTTGACCACTGCATCGCGCGCTCCGATACCGAATAGTCCCTTGCTGCCGTTCTCGACAACTTCGATCAAGGCATTTTCTCTTGTTATGCCCAGCTCGGCTAAGCCCCTGATAACGGCTTCGTCTACAGTTTTAGCGGTAAAAGTGATCATTTTCCTTTTTCTCCTTTGCGCGCTTCACGCGGGTTTTTCACCTGTCCGGAAGACATGCGCTTTGCAATGGCCTGCTGTTCAATCACCCCGAGGAGGTTGGACACGAACCAGTAAAGCACGACACCGGCCGCCAGAGCCTTGGCAAAGAAAAACATCATCACAGGCATGATCATCATCATGCTTTGCTGCTGTGGATCGGTGCTCGGCATGTTTTTCTGCTGATAAAACATGGTGACAGCGACGAGAATGGGCAGAAAAAGCGTCGGGTCGGCAAGTGCCAGGTCCGGAATCCAGAGAAAGCTTTCGCCTTTCAGGTCAATAGAGATTCTCAGCACAGTGAAAAGGGCGAAAAGTATGGGTAATTGAACCAGGATCGGAAGGCACCCTCCGAACGGGTTCACTTTGTGATCCTTATATACATTCATGATTTCCGCGTTTAACTTCTGCGGGTCATTCTTATGCCTGTCCCTGAGGCTGTTGATAATGGGCTGGACTTTCTTCATCTCTTCCATGGATCGAGTCTGTTTGATGGTCAAAGGGTGCAACAGAATCTTGATTACAACAGTCAGCAGAATGATGGCAATGCCCCAGTTGCTGGTAAAGCGATAGAAAAACCGCAGCCCTACCATCAGAACCTGGGCGATGGATGAAAAGAAACCGTAACTGATAAGTTCCTGCGCATGAAGATCCTGCAGAAGCTCCCGATCGTTCGGGCCGCAGAACACCGTAAACTCCACCTCCCGGAGTGTGGAAAAATTCAATCTGATGTTAACACCGTCTTTCTGCACTTTGTAATTTTTATAAAGCTCTGAGAGCAGGGAAAGCGTCTTCTTAGCATCATGCTGTCCACTCAGAATCGCATCACGGGCAAGGATATCGTCCTGACTCAAACCTGCGGGTTCGATCCTTACTGAAAGAGGGGGGCGCGCAGGCAGAATCGTCAGGTTGTAGTAATCAGCGATCAGCGAATAAAACGGTGACGAGTTTCCCGGGTCTGTGGACAGGGCTTTTTTCAGATTGAGTGCCTGTCGTTTCTCGCCAAACCATGAAAACTGCAGCTGCCCTGGAACTTCGCTGCCGGAAAGCGGATTGGCGGCAGGAGAAAGATATGGCCCGATAACAAGCGCGGCTTCCCCGTTGACTGAAAGGGGCTCGATGCTGCTGCGAAAGTAGTATTTGTCGCGAATGAACCTGTACTGCCTGCGGAAACCGGCGTTTATAAGGTTCACAATTATCTCGTCACCAACAACCTCGCCCTTGTCATACGAGAACTGCTGCAATTCGCCCTTGCTGTAAATCAGTCCGACCCCGCTTCCCTGAACCGGGGTGGAGGGCAGCAGATCGGTTTTAAACTTGCGGTTTCCCAGGAAGAAACGACTGATTCGACCGCTGGCGGCCTCGATTTCCACGATGTTTTCACCGTTCTCCACCTGGATGAAATCAACGGTTCCGTTCAGGTCCACATCCCTGACAATAAAACCGAACGAACCGGCAATCAATTGCGTGTGTACAATAAATATCAAAAGCGGGAAAATATGGCTCAGTTGTATTCTCATGGCACCGGGTCATAGCCTCCAGGGTTGAACGGATGGCAGCGCATTATTCTTTTGGCGCCCAGCATAACACCACGGACTGCGCCATAGCGCAATATGGCCTGTTTAGTGTATTCTGAACACGAGGGGAAAAATCTGCATGTGTTCGGAAGAAAACCGGATAACTTCTGGTACATACCGATCAATCCCAGAATCAGCTTTTCAAATATGCCTGAAAAAAGTCTCAAATTCCTTATCCAGTTGCCAATAATCCGCTAGCAGGCTTTCAGGCCCGCGCGGCAAAACGATCATTGCTCCATTTGCGCGCTTTCGCAAAAAAATATCGCGTATTTTTCGACGGAAGCGATTGCGCCTCACAGCGCATCCCATTTTTTTTTTACCGGAATCCCCAGAAGCGGTACAGAGTCGGGTAAATAGAAAAAACGCAGGAATCTTCCGTATCCCTTGATTCCATTGTCAAAAACCTGTGAAAAATCTTTTCTGGCGCTTAAGGAAAACCACATCTCAGGCGCTGAGTTTCTTGCGTCCCTTAGCTCTGCGCCGACTGATCACATTGCTCCCGCCAGGAGTAGACATGCGAACCAGAAAACCGTGATCTTTTTTCCGTTTTCTCTTGTTGGGCTGATAGGTTCTTTTCATTACGGGCTCCTCTTTCCTTGACTAAGGTATACAAACGCCCAGGGCGTCACTGGTCAAAATAACCTGAAGTGGTGCAATCATACCCCTGATATGCTCAGGTGTCAATACTTCAGGACACCGGTAACCGGCCCTTTTTTACTTCTTCTTCACCGAAAAAATCGCTCGCCCAGGGAAACGCCTCGCGCATCAGCTGTTTCAGATCATCCACGACAATACACAGAGCAGGTACCAGAATCAGTGTGATCAGGGTGGAAAAAACTATGCCGAATCCCAGTGAGATTGCCATCGGAATCATAAAGCGCGCCTCGCGTGACTGCTCGAAGATCATTGGAGCCAGTCCGCCGAAAGTAGTGAGCGTGGTCAGCAGGATCGGTCGGAAACGACGCATTCCAGCCCAATGCACGGCTTCTATCAGGGAAACTCCCTTATTCCGTTCTCTGTTGATGAAATCGATCATGATCAGCGCATTGTTGATCACCACCCCTGCTAAGGCGACAATCCCCATCATGCTCATCAGGCTCAGAGGATATCCCATAGCCACATGCGCCATTACGGCCCCCACAATTCCGAATGGGATGCTGACCATGATGATTATCGGCTGTGCATAGCTGGAAAACGGTATCGCCAGAAGCGCATAAATACCGAGCAGTCCGACAATGAACCCGACTTTCAGGGAGTTCACGCCCTCGCGCAGGTCCTCCTGCCTGCCTCCGAATCCGTAACTCAATCCAGGATATTTTGCAAGCAGCCCGGGCATAAAATCCTGGAGTACTGATTTCAGCAGGTTCTCGCTTTCAGTCGGCGGAGTGACATTGGACCTGACCATGATGACACGCTTGCCATCTCGCCGCTCAATGGATGTATACGCCCTTCCCCTTGAGACCGATGCGACTTCACGCAACGGCACATAGGTGCCGGCAG
>JAQTRI010000485.1 GCA_028711905.1 Candidatus Wallbacteria bacterium
TGATGCCTTCTTTTATCAGAAAATCAAGCATGTGCTCCGGGGTTTTCCAATAGGAAGAATTTTCAAGTATCTTTTCGAGGTAGGGCAGAGACAGGACTAAATCCCGGCCGCGATTGGAGCGGAGCAGCAGCAAAAATTTGGAAAAAGTATAACCATATCCCCCGCTTTCCATACGCTTGGAAAAGTCTTCCCAGAGGGGAGCTGGGCAGAAAATTTCCGTCTGAGATGAGGGGATCAGAAACAACCCCAGTTCTTCTGTATCAAAAGGCAGTCCTTTGATTGTAACTGATTCGTGGAAAGGAACATTGGGCGAAAGTGTGGATTCGATGAGATTAACAAAAGATGCCTCGCCTGACAAGGGGGTGATGGATTTGTCGTCTTTGGAAAGACGGCAGGACAGCTTGGTGAATGAAACCTCATCCGCTTCAGCCAGGCTGAAAACTCTAAACTGATCAAAAGTGGAACCTACAGAAAAGCGGTAATCGATTTTGATCTTATCCAGGACGGACCGTAACTCTTCGTGGCGGAGGAGCGGGTGCTCGACAATGATAATGCGGGCAATGCCATCGCGGATTTTCTCAAGGCTTTTCTGGAAATCCATGTGGCTGTCAGTGGAAAGCATTACAGATGATTCGTAGTAACACAGCCATTTAAGAGCCGCTCCTGCCAGGCGGCTCAAAAACCGATCCAGGGCGAGTACCACGCGCTTGCCTTCAATCCGCGAGATAATAGCGCAGACAGGCAAAAGGAAAAAAAATTCACGCATGGTAAACGGCTGCTTGGAATCCGTCATGGTAAGGCATGATTCCATGAATTCGTAAAAATTTTTGCAGTTTGTATGATAAAAAAGATTGTCCATCAGTGTTTCCAGGGTGTCCCTGGAAATTTGCACATGATACTTCAGCTTTTTTTTAATAATGAACCCGAGGGTTTCTGTGCTCGGAGTAAATCCCTGGCGCGAGAAGTGAGCGGTCAGGTAACTTTTAAGGTAATCTGGCCAGAAATGATTGAACCGGTAACGGTAAAGATACTTTTGTTCCGGCGAAAACAGATCCAGGTTTTCCCAGTCGATAAGAGCTGGTTGCTCACTGCTTTGGGGTCTGGTCTGCGGCAGGGTGAGTTCCCGGATACGCTTGTTGGGGCAGATAGATTCCAGCTGCTTGAAAAGAGCTGGTGCCAAGTGATTCTCCAGAAAGATGAAATTGTTGAAAACCGGTGCTACATGCTGGATGCTGATTTCTCGAAGCAGTATAAACCCGGTGCTTTCCGTGGTTCTGCCCAGATGTACCGAGCGGAATCCGTCCCGGAACAAGAACTCGTCCAGGAATCGTATGAGGTTTTCAATATCGCTGAAAAACAGGGAGCCCTCAGGCAATTTTCCGATAAAGGAAGAGATTTTTTTCAAGGAATGAAAAAGAGGTATGAGCGCGTCAAACAGAGAAAAAAACAGGAAGGGGAACTTCAATTTCAAGGTGTCGAGATCAATATTGTCCTCCGGAAGGAAATAGTGATTACTGATGGATGTTGTTACCCGCTTCACTTCTGCCAGCTTTTCTTTTATCAGCAGAATTTCCCGATCTCCCTCAACCAGAACGGTTTCATCACAACTGTTACGCAGTAACTGGTGCCAGTAAAAGAGCAGAGAATCGAATCTTAATAACGAAAGAGAGCGGCGATAGAGCGTAATCAGGGGAAAATTATGGAAATTAAGGCTGAAAAGTGCGGTGGCTGTTGGAAGGATAGCAGGGCGGATCAGTTCCTGATGGAAAGTGGGCAGAGTCAAAAGTACTATTCCCGCACTCTTGGCCTGCAGTCGAGAAGCCGCGAATTCACAGACCGAACTGTACTCACAATTTTCGTGACAAGACTCATCAGGAGCGCAGACCAGATCCAGAACACGGTGAAAATGGGTGAAGCGGATGCGTGCGGCGTCAGGCAGGAACTGAAAGACTCTTGTGGAAGAGCGCGAGAACCAGTTGATCAGGAAAAAGATCTCCTCTGGATATGAGCGGCTTTCAATCAGAACAGACAGGCGCTTCAGGCACACATAATTTTCCGGTTCCGTGACGATCAGAGGTTGGCTCTCCTGAGGAAACTGAACTGATGACAGGGCATGCAATTCAGCAAGTTCTTCGCGGGTCTTGGCAATCAGGATAAAATGATTTTTTTTCTTTTCTACCTGGGACTTCAGATGTGCTATGACGGGAGCATTTTTTTCTTTAGGCAGGGAGATCACGCGCCAGCAGCCCTCGAAGTTAGGAGATTCAAGAAATTCCCGCAGCGTATCTCCGGGAAGCGCTGATGGGGATGCCGGTGCAGCAGATCCCGCAATCGGTCTGCTCAACTCTCCCAGGAATGTCTGCTTGAAAGATATTCTGGGAAGATGAGTCTGGGCAAAGAAGGTTTCCTGGCATGCAAGCTGGCTTACCAGCAAGTATGAATCCCGCACTTTTTTTACACATTCCTGGAAAGTGGCGATGATTTTCAGAATGCGGCTTTTGAGTGGCTCCCCATGGAGTGATGAGTTCAGTGTATCAAAATCCCCTGTCACGGAGAGGAAGAAATTGTCCAATCCGATAAAGATGTAATTCAAGTCGATCTGATGTTTGCGAGCAGTGTCAAGCAGTTCGGACAGGTCCTGACCGTAATAAAATATCGGCTGTGCCAACCACCGGGAAAGGGTCATTATGCCTTCTTCTATGCTGAATTCGCCCGAATCAAAGGTGTAGAAAGTGTCTTCCGCAGGGCAGGAAGGCAAAAGCTTCAAATGAATTTCATCGATCTGAAACGGCCCGTTTTTTTTCACGGCGTAGATCAGAAGATTTCCGTTCTCCAGTTTCCAGG
>JAQTRI010000080.1 GCA_028711905.1 Candidatus Wallbacteria bacterium
AATCCTCATCCGGACCCGGAGCCAAGTCCACTGCCGGAACCTGTACCTCCTTCACCAGTGCCTGACAACTGGATCCCATCGACAAATCCGGACAACAATTGAATCGATCAGCAGGGGCGCTTAATGCGCCCCTGCTCTAACAAACCTGCTCTGCCTGCATATGATTATGTCCGGCAGCATCAATTAAGTTATTGATCTTTTGCTCCATAAAGCATACCATAGAATTCTCCTGTGCCTGAGGGAATGTTGTCAGAATCGATATTCTTTATGAAGCAAAAGCTCAATAAACTCAGTCCTGTTATGTATAATGAAACAATGCTTCCATACCCGCCTGCCAGTTTTTATGGAAGAGATCGAGAATTGCGTGAACTCGCTTCAGCAACCGGAAAACATCGCGTTATTTTGATCGCAGGTATTGCCGGAATCGGAAAAACCTCGCTGACATTGAAACTGGCACATTTCCTCAATGACTCTGCCGGTTTCCACAATCGGGTGATTTACATTCCAGCCCGTCAGGGTTGGAATGACTGTGATCTGGCGGTTGAAATCATCAATCGGGTTGTGGAGCTTTCAGGGGAGAAGAGTTACATTACCCGAACCGGCACCAATCCTCAATCTGTACTCGACATGATTGAAAACCTTAGAATTGCCGTTCTGATCGATGACTTCCAGCTTGTTGAGAATGAAACTACCCGCCTGATGGTTCTGAAGGCCAAATCCTGTCTGAACAATGCCCGTTTGATCATTTCTTCCAGGAAGAGGCTCTCTCTCGATCCGCTGGAGATAGCCGACATCTTCGAGCTTCGGCTCGAAGGACTCAGCAACAGCGATGCCTGTGGTATGATCAGCCGCCTCTTAGAGATGCACACTTCAGACCCCCCTCCCCAGGACATGATGGAAGATGTTTTCAGCCTGGTAGGCGGCCACCCTTATTCGCTCAAGCTCTTTCTCAGTCTTCTGATTACTGGTGAATACTCCTTGGATACCCTTCTTTCATCCCCCT
This sequence comes from Candidatus Wallbacteria bacterium, assembly GCA_028711905.1. Taxonomy (GTDB): domain Bacteria; phylum Muiribacteriota; class JAQTZZ01; order JAQTZZ01; family JAQTZZ01; genus JAQTRI01. Next base: position 1,004 of record JAQTRI010000080.1, read on the forward strand.
TTTTTTCTAAGGAACGCGAAAGAACCCTGCTTTCCAAAGTCTGGGATTCACTGGACATTGAAGAAAAACAACTGATCATGTCGCTTTCTGTATTGAGAATTCCTGTTAAACCGGATGATTTCTCCTTTCTCATGCCCGGAAAAATGCGGGAAGTGCTGCGGCGGCTTCTGGAAAAATATCTCGTTGATCGTTTGCGTAACGGTCTCATCACACTGCATGACTTACTGCGCAGTTTTGCTATGGACCAGCTGAGCCCTGAGGCGAAAAATTCACTGCACCTGAAAATCGCCGATTATTACACAAACAATCGGGATAATTCATGCGTGAACCTGAAAGAGGCTTATTATCACTTCCAGGCCGGTGGAGAGATGGCACGGGCAATCGACTCTTTGATCAAACTCTGCCGTGAAATTTTCCTGCTGGGGTTGGAGACCGAGAATATCTTCCATCTGATCGATGCCGCATTGAAAGACGGCCGCGGATATCGCAGTCAGGACCTTTACCGCGCACGCATCCAACTCCTGGTCTACTGGCGCAGATATGTTGAGGCTGAGCGTGACTTCTGTAATATTGAAAGCCTGGATGAACTGAATTTTCTCAAAGGACGCATGCATTTCCGCAAAGGCGAGTTTTCCAAGGCTGCCGCAGTATTCGAGCAACTGCTCGAGCAACCCGTTTCAGCAGAACGGAGGGCCGATATTCTCGGGACTTTAGCACTTTGCTGCAACAATACCGGACACATCTCCCGGGCTGATGAATTCTACCGCAGAGCTGAAAAGGAAACAGATCAAATCGCATTTCCTTTGATCAGTGCCAAAAACTCTCTCAATTACGCTATCTTTCTTTCACATCGCGGACAGCTTGCAAAGGCTCTGGAGGTCAATGAAAAGGCAGTACGCGTATTCAAGGATCACAACGCCCAGGGGCGCTTAGCCAATGCCTTATATAACAGAGCTATTTACTTCTTCGAGAACGGCGATATCAATAAAAGCCGGGAATGTCTCAGCGAATCACAGGAAATTAAGAAGCGCCTTAACGACCAGTATGGACTTCTGTATAATTCAGCCCTTCAGGGTGAGCTGTATTGTGCACAAGGCCGCTATGACCAAGCCCTCAGAGAATTCCGCTCTGCATTTGAAACAGCATTACACTTCAACTGGATTTTTCCTCAAGCCTTTCTTTCCACCAGCATCGGCAATGTGTACACTCTGCTGCGCAAATTCACTGAGTCTGAATTCCATCTGCAAAAGGCTCTGGAACTTTTCAGCACCATAGATTATCCCCAGCAGCAGATGCAATGCGGATTAGCATATTCTCTGCTGCTCCTCGCCGGTAACCGCTATCAGGAAGCCGTTGTGATTCTGACTGAGGTCCGTGCATTCGCTGAGAAATGCGAACAGCCGGAACTTCTTGCAGACTGCCTGCATTTTCTTTCCCTCAAGCATCATCTCTCCGGAGAGCATGAAAAAGCATCTGAAACATCTGAAGAATTCCGCAAACAATTCTCCCAGCTGACGGCTTCAGCCCGCGAGCGGATCACAGCTGCTCATCGCAGATTTGAGGAACTGGCCCTTGGTCTGCCTGGAATCCGGACACTGATCGTAGTTACCCGGAGAGGCTCGAATGCCTTACCCCAGTCAGGGGTTGAAGAGTCTTTTCCCAGGAAAGCATTCGAATTTTATGCAAATTTCGACTCGCTGGAATTGTATGTCGACAGCAGGCGTATACCTTTCTTCAAGAAAAAAACCCTGGTGGAACTGCTCCTGAGACTGGCTCGTGATCCAGGTCAGATTGTAATGCCTGATGAACTTTTTCTTGCCGTCTGGAAGCGTACATGCGAAGAAGATTCGGACAGATCAAACCTGAGGATGAGCATTGCCAGGCTCAGAAAACTCTTAGATGCGAAAGACCTTGACAGGTTCATCCGTTCAAGTGATGAATCCAGCGGCTACTTTTTCAATCCACAGACAGAGTTCTGTGTGGTTTTTCCTGCAGAATAATCTGAATCTTAGTTTGATAAATTCTCAGTACTTGATGACTATTCTTTCTCAATATTCATCAGATATCTGATCGCGTTGGCAAGTTCCTTGAGTTTTTCCGTTTTGTCCTTACCCTTGAGCTTAAGCCTCTCCATCGGAGGTAAAGACCTTTTACTGTCTTCAACAATCAGATCGTCGAAATCCAGTTTTCTGCTGTCTTTATCAGGCATGAAACCTTACAAACCTATCTCGGATTTCAGTTCTTCGAGCAGGCGCTGTGTTTCCTCGCTGCGCATCGATTTCATGACAGGCTTTTGTTCTTCTGCTTTGGGCGAAACGATCTCAACTGCCAGGTCAGGATCGATCGGCTTGACTTGATCGCGCTTTTTCAGGACATCAACAAGGCGTTTATCCCCGCTGTGCTCTTCCATGATATATGGAGTAATGAAAATAACCAGTTCACTCTTCATCAGATCTGTGCGGTGAGTGCGGAACGCGGCTCTGATCAGGGGCAGATCACCGAGGACAGGCACTTTTTCCAGTCTTTTGATCACATCATTCTTGATCAGCCCGCCAATAACGATTGTTTCACTGTTTTTCACCCGCAGTGTCGTGTTGGATTTGCGCTGCGAAATTCGCGGAGTATTGGTTGCAGTGTCCACAATTTCTACCACATTATCAACCTGCAGGGTCAGGTTCATGTCGATATAGTCATCTTCACCGATCTTTGGCACTACCGAGAGCTTAACCGGAATATCGACAAACTCAAAAGTAGTGGTGTCTCTAGCTTCGCCCCCGGCTGTTCCGGTCTGAGAAATCTGCTTTTTTGGCCATCGATCATTGATTTCGATTTCAGCCGGAGTGTTATTCAAAGCAGCGATTTTCGGGGCTGACAGAAGCTTGGATTCCGACCTTTCGGTCAGAGCCTTGATGGCAAGAGTCAGCTTCTGAGAATCCAGGGTGCCGAATCGCAGAATACCACCTGTTGCCATCTGTGCCACTTCTGACGGCATCTTGACAGTCAGGGAAGAAAGATCCTGCGCAACACCGGAAGCATCGTACACACCCTTGGCCAGGTTGTGCCAGAACCAGTCCAGTCCCATGTTATCATTGCGCCGCAGGGATACTTCCATGATCTTGGCCTCAATCATCACCTGGCGCGGCTTACGATCAAGAAAGGCAATTGCTTCATCAATAACCGACAAATTCTGCTCCAAGTCGGTAACGATAAGGGAATTTGACTTCATGTCATTGATGATCTCCCCTTTTTCCGACAAAAGAGGTTTGATCAGAGTTCCGACACTGCCTGAATCGCCTTTTTTCAAGGTGAAGACTTGCAGCCTTCTGCCAAAACCTGTGGACTTTCCAGCCGGTTTTCCGGAAGATCGCTCTTCAAGTAACCTGATCAGCCTGGTAACATTGTCAAGACTGGCCTGGTTGTCGATTACCACTAAGCTGTTGGTGGAAGGATCAGTATTTAGTTTTCCTTCATTCGAAAGCAGAGGTTTTACGAGAATGGCCGCCTGTTCGGCGTCAAGCCTGTCAAGTTGCAGCACAATATTGCGTACAGGTTCGCTTCCCCTGCGGAAGACCTTGACAATATTGCCTTCCACCAGGTAATCAAAACCATTGACTTCCAGAATCACTTCTAAGGCTTTTTTCAATGAAACATTATTCAGGCTGACTGTGACCCTGCCGGTCACATCAGAGCCTGCAACAATGTTCAAGCCCTTTTCCCGCACAAAGATCTGCAGTACGGTCTGGATATCCGCATCCTTGAATTCCATGCTTACCATTTCCGCGTCCAGATCAATGGCATGCAGTACCCCTGTGGCAGACAAAATTAATATGATCATCATTGCGCAGCGTTTCATTGTTTGCCCTCCCCGGCTTGCCATATCATTTCGGCCCGATGTTCAGGTTTACAGACAGTGTCTGCTCAGCCACATACCTGTCAAGGCTGTCAGTGAAGAAAAATGTCAAACGCGCCTCGACATCACTCTTATCATCGGCTGTGCCGACAGTCCCGTCAGCACCAACCATATGGTCATACACTTTCTGGTGATACACATTAACGGAAAATTCAACCGGATTGCTTTTGGAACTGGCTGGAATCGGTTGATTGAGAGTGTACTGGTACGGCACAGTCAGGCCTGCAAGCTGCACAGTTGTTAAAAGAGTGCCCAGATGATAATAGCCGATTGACACCTGTTCAATCAGGCCGGACATTGCGTTGGCGGAATAAACTTTGATTTTTGCAGCCGACATTGTAACTTCAGTAGTGGAAATTCTGACAGGCACCAGAACCTCGCTGCCGGATTTTACCGAAACAATGAAGTCAGTGGCAGGATAAAAGGAATTGGAACTACCGCCCCCGGTGCAACCGGAGCACAGAAGACCAGCAGCAATAATCACCATCAAGATTCTGGATTGCATATCTTCTCCTTGTCTGATTATTCAAGAGCCAGCTTTTCGTTGTTGTCGAAAATCACGCAGCCGGATTCGATCTTTCTGATAATCCGTCCGAGAACCATTTCACCCTGTGTGTAAATCTCTCCGTTAATAACTGCGAAATACCGTCCGTCACCGATAAAAACTCCTGTCAATACCGGTCTGACAGTTGAAGACGAACGGATCGGAACAGCAGAGTGTATAACATCCTTGCCCGTTGCCGCACCAGGCTTCAGAAAAATGTCCCTGACAGGCAGCCGCTCCAGTTTTTGAATTTTCCAGTCTGAATACGCTACGGGAGTTTCAACAGTCAGAGCACCACCGGAGAGAATGTGGTTTTTTTCACCCACATTGGTGGGTTTGAGAAAAACCATCATCAGGACAAACAGGATCAACAGAATAGTAAAAATCACTTTACCCGACATACTTCACTCCTTAAGAGCACTCACTACCAGATTTATCTCACCGTTCAGAGTCCCAAATTCGGTACCAACGATTTTGACACTTCTGATCCCGATATTCACCGGGAAATTCTCATCACAGGACCTGAGAAAGTAGTAAAAGTCAGGAAAAGATCCTGTAAAGCGCATAAAATAGCCTGTAACCCTTGAAAGTTCCCTGTCTTCGGACTTTCCTGGTGAAAATTCAATGACTGCCAAGCCGGCATCAGCTGCCATCAGCCAGATTTTTTTGGTCAGATGCAACTCATTTCCATTGAAAAAAGCCATGTTCATATTGCTGACACGGTCCAGAACAGCCTCGTATTCCGTCCTGAGCTGGACCAAGTTTTTACTTTTTTCCCGGGCCTCGTGCAATTGAATGTTGACAGTGCGCAGCTCGCGCTTGATTTCTAAATTGTTTCGAAGAAGCGGTCTGAGAACAATCCGACCGGCGAAGATTGCGGCAATCAAAGTGAATATCACAGTCAGAATAAACTTCTCTCTTAATTCTCTCGCCTCAGGCATACAGCTCCTATCTCTTTTTCAGTCGGGCCGTAAAACTGAATTCCCACAGGCCCTCTTTAATCTGCTTCATGCTGTCAAAAGATACGGCAGTCACTCCGTCAAGTTTTTTCATGTTTTCAAGAAAACTGATCTGTCCGTAATAATCGCCTGTAACACCGCTGAATGCCAGTTTGACTTCATTGTTCTCATCCCCGACAACCAGGCTCTTAAACCAGGAAGACAATGGAAGCTGCTCGCAGAGAGTAGCTAAAAATCCGTTGATACGAATGCGCTGACCCTCCATTCCGGCGATGAGCTTTTCCTTGAGAATCAGCCTGTCTTTCTGAATCTTGACTTCTTCTAAGTTGCGGATCACAGGATAATACTCCTGCCGTGTCTGATAGGCTCTGCTCAGTTCGCCTGCCAAGTGACGGTTCTGCAGGAAAAGCCCGAGATAAAACATGATTACTACAATCACACCCATTACAGGCACAATTCCGTGCTTCATGTCAGGCATGGACAGGCTTAACTTCGGTTTGTCAGAGTGCATTTCCAGCTCGGCAGTAAATCTGCGGGAGGAAAAAGCCGATTCCTGCCGAAGTGCACTTGCAGCTAAGGGGATCATGCTCGAGTCTCGAACTCCGGCATCAGTGACTTCGTTGATTCCCGTCACTTCCTTGCCGAAAACACCATTCAGTTCAGATGCAAAACTGTCCGGAATCTGTCCGCTGATAAACACCTTGCTGACAAAGAAACGAAAACTGGCCTGGAAAAAGGCCAGAGTGTGCTCCCACCTCTCGCGCAGCCGTTCGAGCCCGTTGCTGTCATAGCTGCTGAAACCGATTTCACGGTAAAACACAGGCACACTGTCGACGAAAAAGGTGCAGAGCGCGGTCTCATCAACAAAATAAACAGCCACTGACTGGCCTTTGGTCTCTGTTCTGCGTTCCAGAAGGGCCTGAAAATTCAGGGAAGGAACTTCGATTCCATCCAGCAGAAGTCCCACGCTGTTAAAAATAGCGCTGTATCTGTCCCACTCGTTTTTTTTGACCGCACAAATCATTACCCGGCAATTGCCGTTTCCCAGCCTTTCCAGCACGCGAAAATCCCAGTAGATCTCATCGGGTTCAGCATTGAAATGGCTGGACAGATCCCAGAAAATCAATGATCGCAGCTTGGCAGGAGGCACATCAGGTAATTCTGCCAGTTTCAGGCTGAAAAAGCTTCTGCAGCAATACAGGGCTGCAGAGAGTTTTTCCTCAATGTGGAATTCCTTGCGGAAAGCATCCAGAGCGCTATGCAGCAGATTATCTTCCTGGAATTCATTGCCCCTGATTCCTGAGGGAATCTCGATGATCTTGTGGGCCTGGAGCTTTCCGCCTTTAAAAAAAACCATCTGGAAGTCGTTCTGCCTGATCTCCAGGATCAGGCGATCGCTGCTGGATTTAAAAAACATTCACATCCTCTTTAAACCGGTAAATCCGGTGTAATATCAACCATGATATTATCACCACTATCGATCTTTTCAAAGAAAAAAAATAGCGCATCCCGGAATACCAAAGGAAAGAATTACATAAAGAATGTTGAATTATGAATGAAAAAGATATGATACATGTTTCCTATTGATTGCAAAGATCAATAATTCAAAATTAAGCATTCAACATTCATAATTTTCTTGTTGCCTGAACTAATAATAAGTTCTCTCCCCATAGCGCCTGTAAACTGAAGGAACCGGCGGGAAGCAGTCCAGGTAAGGGTAAGTTCCGCTGCGACCGATGGTGTCAGGAGAAGGGCTGATAGTTATCGCACCTTTGATATTGTATGTTCCAGTCTGAAAGATTGAAGAAATTTTTACAGTGTCGCACAGCACTGTCCCGCTGAAACTGAAATTGACCCCATATCCTATAACCGGACTGTCAATTGTTGCTCTAAAAACACTCTTGTTTTCAAGAGAAATGTTAAAATTACCTCCGGATAATACCATTCCACGCAGGCTGAAAGCCGTCACAGTAGCGCCGCTCGTCATTCCGGGAGAAGCCGGCTTAATGTAGTTGAATTCAACTGCAGAACTGGCAATCACAGTCAGCCGGAACCCTGACGCAGCCAGCATAGGGCCGTATAGGCACACTTTTCGTCCGATGATCACGATTTCCCTTGTGACAGTCATGTCGAGATCGCTCACTCCAGCTACTCCGATTTCGACAGTATCATCTGTAAAGCCGGGATAGAAAATCAGATTCTGACTCTTCAGTGCCCCGCTTCCCAGATCAGCCGCTGCATATGTGAGGGCAAAGCCGTCCGGAGGCGGCGGTGAGGACTGATACTGCGCAATCAGGTACCCATAGTATTCCTCGATCCGGTCACGATAGGTCCCTGAATTTCCCGGAAGAAAGCGCAGGGGAATATACTTGGATGCGGTATCGTTGTATTTTCCAGTGATCCCGTCATTCCACTGAGCACCCGAAGAATATCCATTCCTGTAAATCAGTGCATAATCGAAAATGCCCGGAAAATGCCCGCTGTCGATCCAGGGCGCGAATTCTTCGTATGAATGGTCTTTCCACTCGCCCTCATAACAGTGTGAGTAAAAAAGCTTGACCCTTTTTTTGAGCGCATCGGAATCAGGTGCCTGAAAATCCACCTCAACTGTGCCCAGGCCGGCAGGCAACTGCGAAGTGACTGGACCGCGCGCGCTGTTCCACGGAACAAATGCCTCTGCCGTATGCCATGGGGAAAATTCACAGGTTTCCAGAGTATCGGATATGTCAGGCAGATTCGCCATCAGCCTGTCAATGCTGTCCGACCTCATCTCAGTATTCAGTTTCTGTTCGATCCGGACGCTTCCAGTTGAAGTGTTGCCTGCCAGTACAACAAACCCGGTAACCAGTATAGAGAGTGTCATCATCACCATCAGGCTGACAGCCAGCACTCCACCGGAGCGGCTGTGAACGGATGAGCAAAATCGCAATCCATTCGAAATCCTTCGTGTTTTCATGGCCTGACATTCACTCCAGTCTCTAATGTAATTCCAACAGGCGAATCCCATGTGGCGATCCTGACAATGTAATAATCCAATGAATCCGGATCAAGAGGATCGTAGTTCCGCCTATCCACGGCAAACTCCGTGACTTTGTCAATAAGCAGATCTGTCACTGCAGGGGTTCCCTCATCGCGATAAATCTCCATCTCCGGAGAAGTACCTGTCGCATAATAACGCACTTCTGCAGTGCCTGTTGTCGAATGATAAACAAAACGCACTTCTATGCTCGTCCCGAGGCTGACAGGAATGGTGACTTCAGAGCTGCCCGCGGTTTTCAGTTCCCTGACTATGCGCTCTAAGGCCAGCTGGGTTTCAAGTCCCAGTTCCATGCTCTTGATGGAAAATGTATAGGATGAGACCATAGCGTGAAAGATCCGGTACCCGACTAAGGACAGAATGCTGATCACAGCAATGGTGGTCAGCATTTCCATTAAAGTTAAACCATGATTGTGTTTTCTATACATACCCTCTACCTGAACGCGGAGATCTCTACCGAGGGACCCATGCTTCCGCCATTACCGACCTCGACTTCCAAGCTCCACAGGCGGCCGTTTTTCACAGCTTTCGTAAATCGGTTGAATTCCGGAAAGCCGGTAATTCCAATCTCGAAAGAGTCATTAAACCCGGAAAGAATTGTCTCCGGTGTATCAGGCGCGGCAATCAGTTCCGCCATCCTGGACCTGGCTAAGTTGGCAGCCTGGGTGCGCTGGTAAAACATGAGTCCTGAGCGGCTGGTGCGTCCCATGACAATCATGAGAGGAGCCGTGAAACTGCTGATGATCACAATGGCCAGCAACACCTCGATCAGACTCAGCCCGGTTTTTTTCATTTCAAATCATCCTTGATGCGGCCCAGTCTGTTGACTGCGAATTCATATCTGGGAGTGCCCCCGTATTTGACCTCGAATGTTACACCTGAAGACACACCGCCAAGGCTGTCGAATACGATTTCAAGGCTGCCGGATACGATCAAAGGACTTACAAGCGCAACATTGTTCGGCATGGTGACAGACTTGCCGTCATGCCTGATATAAGCATTTTCATTGACAGTAAAAGTCTCGCTCGTTTCATTCAGAAAAGCCGAGTATCTGGCTGCCATCAGGTCAGATTTAAGCTTTGCCCTGACATTCTCCAGTTCCCAGTCAGAATAAAAACCTGCCCCTGTGGTCTGCACAGCTAATGCCAGCATCGAGATCAGGGCAATCACTAAAAGCATTTCCAGCAGGGTAAAGGCGTTTCTTTTCATGGTCACATTCTACAACAGCAAAGCCGGGATTGCCAGTCATTCGAAAAACCTTCAATCCGGCCGGGCAACAGACTTGCGTCTGAGAAAGTTCTCCAGCAGATCATACCCTGAGCTCACTGCTTCAATAATATATCCTGATGCGCAGTCTGCATGATGAATGCGCCGGACTGTCACCTGGCAGCGGAAATCATCTTCCCTGAAGTACAGTTCACCTTCAGCAGAAGTGATGTCCGCATCATCAGCCAGACGGAAACCGTTATAACTCAGTTCACGCAACTCATAAACGCCTTCATTGATTTCAAGAAAAACGCCGGAAACCGGGAAACGGGTTGTCAGGCGCCGTTCTGTTTTTTTTATTTCATCAAGGATGAACTCTTTAACCTGATTCTCGATGCGGCTGGACTTCAACAGAATCATAGCATTGTTCAGCACATCGACCTTGGGGATGTTGTAAAACACTGCCAGATGATCATCGATCCTTCCGAATCCAGGCTTGAGCCCTGCGCCTTTGAGCCTGCCTGTACGAAATTCTTCAGGGTTTTTCCATTCCACAATGTAATCCAT
>JAQTRI010000081.1 GCA_028711905.1 Candidatus Wallbacteria bacterium
GTACCCTGATGCAGGGGGTGACGCCTGTCACCTGCGATGTGTCATACACAGGCATCATCGCCACCATGAATCCGCAGACTGATCTTGCATTCAACACCAAATACACCGCTGAGATCAGCACTGCTGTAACTGATCTGGCCGGCAACGCTTTAGCTGTCAACAAAATCTGGAGCTTCACAACAGGCGCGGCCCCGGACATCACAGCACCGACAGTCAGCTCAACGACACCGCCCAACGCGTCCACAAATGAAGCCCTCAATGTGAACATCACAGCCTCGTTCAGCGAGGCAATGGACTCGGACACGATCAATACCGCGACCTTCACACTGAAGCAGGGAGTGACTCCTGTTGACTGCGCGGTCTCGTATGTGGGCACAATCGCGACCCTGAATCCGATCAGCGACCTCGCAGCCACAACTACTTACACAGCCGAGATCACCACTGCTGTAACTGATCTGGCCGGCAATGCCTTAGCTGTCATAAAAACCTGGAATTTCACAACAGGTGCCGCACCAGACACTACAGCTCCGACAGTGATTCTCACTTCACCTGTCAACGGAGCCACAGGAGAAGCCATCAACGCCACAATCACAGCCACTTTCAGCGAGTGGATGGAACCGGCCACGATCAACTCAGTATCGTTTACCCTGAAGCAGGGAGCAGTCGCTGTTCCGTGTGAGGTAACCTACGCAGGAGCGATTGCCTCTCTGAACCCGGACAGTGATCTCGCATCCAGCACCACATATACAGCTGAGATCACCGTTGCCGCCACTGATCTGGCCGGCAATGCACTGGCAGTTGCCAAAACCTGGAGCTTTACGACAGGCGCAGCAATAGCGCAGGGACCGGCTCCAGTACTGCTGGGAACAGCCGGAAGCTTCGCGATTCTTTCAAAATCAGGAATCTCGACAGTCCCGGCATCAGCGATCACAGGCGACATCGGAGTCAGCCCGATCGCCGGCACAGGCATCACCGGATTCTCGCTGACAATGGATTCTTCCACAACTTTCGCGACATCCGATCAGGTTACAGGCAAGGTGTATGCTGCCAACTATACGCCTCCGACTCCGGCTAAGATGACCACAGCCATCAGCAACATGGAAACAGCGTACACAGACGCAGCCGGAAGGGCGACACCGGACACTACGGAACTGGGGGCCGGAGACATCAGCGGGCTGGTCATCACCCCTGGACTCTACAAGTGGGGTACGGGAGTGCTGATCTCGACCGATGTCACCCTCAACGGCGGGCCGAATGATGTCTGGATCTTCCAGATCTCAGGCGACATTACTATCGCTTCCGGCAAAAAAGTGCTCTTAGCCGGTGGCGCACTGCCCAAGAACATCTTCTGGCAGTCCTTCGGAGTTGTCGAGATCAGTACCAACGCGCATTTCGAGGGAGTGATCCTGGCTAAAACAGCGATCAACCTGAGAACCGGCGCAACGATTAACGGAAGATTGCTGGCACAGACCGCAGTAACACTGGACTCAAGCACAGTGGTCCAGCCGGCACCATAGCGAACCGGTTTGATAAAACGGGTTCAAACGGAAAAAATGGGGTTCCGGAATACAAATCCGGAACTCTGTTCTCTTTACCGGCCTGCAGTCAATAAATTGACCGGAAAACAGAGCTATGTTATCCTGGATCAGCTCAATGCAAGGTTATCATCATATATCTTATTTTTCTCCGGCAAAGAAAGGCCATCATGGCAACAGATAATAAACATCCGATGACAGCAGAAGCCCCTCCATCACTCATGCCGAGCGGGATGCCGGCAGCGGAAGAAATCCCAGTCGCAGGTTTCCCGGTTGTCGGCATTGGAGCCTCGGCAGGGGGGCTGGCAGCGTTTGAAGCGTTCTTCTCCGGAATGCCTGCGGACATTGATCCAGGCATGGCCTTTGTACTGGTGCAGCATCTGGCTCCCGACCATAAGAGTCTCCTCGCCGAACTGATCCGCCGCCGCACCAGGATGCAGGTTTTCGAAATCGAGGACGGGATGCCTGTGCAGCCCAATTGTGCCTATATCATACCGCCCAACCGCGACCTGGCCTTCCTGAACGGAACGCTCCATCTGCTGGAGCCGGCTTCTCCCCATGGCCAGCGCCTGCCGATCGACTTTTTCTTTCGTTCCTTAGCCCAGGATCAGCGCGAACGGGCTATTGTCATCGTGCTGTCAGGTACCGGCTGCGACGGAACTCTTGGTATCAAGGCTGTCAAGGATGAAGGGGGCATGGCAATGGCCCAGATTCCTTCGTCAACAGAATACGATGGTATGCCGCTCAGCGCCATCAGCACCGGTTTGGTTGATTTTCAGCTTCTGCCGTCCGAAATGCCGGCGCAACTCATCGCTTATGCTTCACATTCCTGCAGCAGGATCCTCCGGGGTATTTCCCCCCCTGTTCCCATGCCGGAAAATGCGCTCAAAAAAGCCTTCATTCTGCTGCGTAACCAGACAGGGCATGATTTTTCCCAGTATAAACCCAGCACGGTTCAGCGCCGGATCGAACGGCGTCTGGCAGTACATCAGATCGTCACGATGGACGACTATGTCAGGTACCTTCAGCAGACACCGGCTGAAGTGGAAGCGCTGATGCGCGATCTGCTGATCGGAGTCACCGGTTTTTTCCGCGATCCTGAGGCTTTTCAAGCGCTCGAGTCAAAGGTCATCCCCGGACTCTTCACCGAAAGACCGTCTGAAAGCGTAATCAGAGTCTGGTCGCCAGGTTGCTCCACAGGCGAAGAGGCTTATTCCATCGCCATTCTGCTGCAGGAGCATCTCGATTTTCTGAAGCAACCCGGCCAGGTGCAGGTTTTTGCCACAGACATCGACAGCCAGGCCATTTCTTCCGCCAGGATTGGCCTGTTCCCGGCGAGCATCGCCTCAGACATCACTCCAGAAAGGCTTTCGCGCTTTTTTACATCAGAGCCCGATGGCAGCGCTTTCCGCATCAGGAAACAAATCCGCGACATGCTGATTTTTTCCGAGCAGGACCTGATCAAAGACCCGCCCTTCTCGAAAATCGATCTGATCAGCTGCCGCAACCTCATGATCTATTTGAGCGGAGAGCTCCAGAAAAGGCTCATCCCTCTGTTTCATTACGCACTGAATCCAGGGGGAGTGCTCTTTCTGGGCACCTCTGAAACAATCGGGGAATTCACGACTCTGTTTACAGCACTGGATCGCAACGCGAAGCTTTTTCAGCGCAAGGAAAATCATCGCAGTTCCCACCTTCAGCCGCACGAGATTTCCGCCAAACCAAGAGCTGATGAAATTCCGCCTGCTCCAAGGCCGGCCGGGAAAAAGGCCACAGCCAAGCTGCCGCTCAGGGAGCTGACCGAACAGGCTCTGCTGCAGGATTTCACACCTGCCTGCGCACTTGTTACCAGCCAGGGCGACATCATGTACATTCATGGCCGCACCGGTCTATACCTCGAACCGGTTCCTGGGGAAGCCGGTGTCAACAACATCCTGAAAATGGCCCGTGAAGGGCTGCGCCGCGAACTGACTACCGACCTGCATAAAGCCGTAACAGAAAAAAAGATCATTCACCACTCAGGCCTGCGGGTCAAAACCAACGGTGACTTTACGCTTGTCAACCTGATCATCCGCCCTTTGAGTGCTGCCAAAGCGGGATTATCTGAAGCCCCTCTGTATCTCGTGATTTTTGCGGAAGCAGCTCAGGAAACACCCGGTCAGGCTGTGAATGATGCCACTGCCGGCAGCGCCATGGTCATTTCCCCTGGTGAGTCGAGCTTAGTCGCTGCGCTCAGACAGGAACTGCGGTCCAAGGAAGAATACCTTGAAAGCACCAACGAAGAGCTGGAAACCGCCAATGAAGAGCTGAAATCCGCAAACGAAGAACTGCAGTCAGTCAATGAAGAACTCCAGTCATCCAACGAGGAACTCGAGACCTCCAAGGAAGAAATGCAATCAATCAACGAAGAGCTGACCACAATCAACGCCGAGCTCCAGACAAAGGTGACCAGTCTGACACGAGCCGGTAATGACATGAACAACCTGCACGCCGGTACCGGCATCACAACAATTTTTCTTGACCACCATCTGAACATTCTGCGTTTCACCCCTGCCTCTCAACAGATCATTAACCTGATCCCAAGCGACATCGGCCGTCCCGTTGCTCATGTCGGTTCCAATCTCATCGGTTATGACCGCTTAGTAGCCGACACGCAGGGAGTGCTTGACAACCTGATCCCTAAGGAAGTGGCGGTGCAGACACAGGCCGGAGCATGGTATGCCATGCGTATCCTGCCCTACCGCACAACGGACAATGTCATCGAAGGCGCTGTGATCACTTTCATGGAAATCACGGAAATGATAAAAGCCAGGGAGGCACGGCAGGAGAGCGAAGAACTGTTCAAAGGACTGTTTGAAAACACCCCGAACGCTGTAGCTCTCATGGAAACGGTTCAGGATAAGGACGGCAAACCAGCGGATTATATTTTTCTTCAGGCAAACCCGGCTTTTGAGAGACATTCCGGACTACGGATTGCGGATGTTCTGGGGAAAGGCATGACTCAGGTCTATCCGCCAGAAACATTGGCCATACTCTTCGAAATTTTCGCCAAAGTCGATCTTTACGGCGAACCGATTTCTCAAAACCTGTTTTTTAAACCCGCACAACGAATTTATCAGTTAACAGTATTCAGAATCCGCTGTAGCCGGCTGGTGTTTGTGTTTGATGCGCTTTCCAGCCGCACGCCGGAAGATATAATCGGTCTTGACGCGGTTAGAGAACATGAGGAGACCTCCAATGGTAAACAGGGATGACCTGCACGAAAAAATCCCCGGTCTGCGCAGACAGGCCGAATTGATCGCACAAACCAGATCCGGTGAATTTCCGGAAAACAATGAAAAATTGTCGCCGGCTGAAGCTGCTGTAATACTTCAGGAACTTCGTGTCCATCAGATCGAACTGGAGATGCAGAACGAGGAACTGCGCCGGACACAGGCTGAGTTGGAGGCATTGCGCACACGCTATTTCGACCTCTACGACCTGGCCCCGGTCGGCTACTGCACAGTCTCTGAAAAGGGACTGATTCAGGAAAGTAATCTCTCCACAGGAACAATGCTGAGCGTTACACGAGCGGACCTGGCCATGCAGCCGGTTTCCCGTTTCATCTTCCCGGAAGATCAGGACATTTATTATCTGCACCGGAAACTGCTGTTTGAAACGCGCGCACAGCAAGTCAGCGATTTGAGAATGGTGAAAAAGGACGGCACAGTGTTCTGGGTGAGGCTCGAATCTACTGTCGCAAAAGATTCTGATCAAGTAACTGTGCACCGGTTGGTAATGAGCGATATCAGCCTTCAGAAGAAAGCTGAGGAGGAGAAACTGAAGCTCCAGAATCAACTGGCTTTTTCTCAAAAAATGGATTCCATCGGCCGCTTGGCCGGAGGGGTAGCCCACGAATTCAACAACATGCTCTGCGTGATTCTCGGTCACACTGAGATCGCTCTCGAACACATGCCGCAGTCAAACCCGATTTACGAGCATCTTTCAAAAATCTCCAAGGCAGCCCAGCGTTCTGCAACGATCACAAAGCAGCTGCTGGCCTTTGCCCGCAGGCAGACCATCTCGCCTGCAGTGCAGGACCTGAACCGGATCGTGGTCAGCATGTCCGAAATGCTCGGCAGACTGATCGGGGAAAATATTACTCTCGAATGCCGGCCGGACCCCGACTTGTGGCCGGTCAATGCTGATCCGTCTCAAATCGACCAGATCCTGGTCAACCTCTGCATTAACTCCAGGGACTCCATTACAGGATTCGGACGGATCACGGTCAGGACAGGAAACATCTCGTTTGACGCGGAATCCTGTGCCGGACACCCAGGATACGAGCAGGGGGAATTCGCCTGGATCACTGTCAGCGACAATGGCTGCGGCATGAGCAGTGAAGTCATGCAGAACATCTACGACCCGTTTTTCACAACCAAGGAAATCGGTAAGGGAACAGGTCTCGGGCTGGCCATGGTGCATGGAGCAGTCAAGCAGAACAACGGCTTTATCAATGTAGAGAGTCGGCAGGGTCAGGGGACAGATTTCACGATTTATCTTCCCAGGTGTAAAAGTCCTGCCATGCCGGTCCTTAGAGAATTGGTACCTTCAGTGTCCCCGGCCGGCCGGGAAACCATTCTGCTGGTCGAAGACGAACCCGGCATTCTGGAAACAACTGCATTGCTGCTCAGAAGAGAGGGCTACACTGTGCTGACTGCAGGTTCGCCCTGCGAAGCAGTCAACCACGCCAGAGTTCATTCCGGCGCGATCCGGCTCCTTTTGTCGGATGTTGTCATGCCTGAGATGAACGGCAGGGATCTGTCGGCCCGTATCCTGTCTTTCCAACCGGGTATCAAGTGCCTGTACATGTCCGGATACAATGCAGACATCCTTGCTCACAACGGGATCATTATCGACGGCATAAATTTTATCCAGAAACCGTTCTCCAGGATGACCCTGCTGGGCAAAGTCCGTGAAGCGCTTGATCATCCGTCCCGGGATGAGGCTCCCCTCATCATTTCTTCTCAGTCCTGACATCTGCTCTTTGTGTTCTCCTTCAGCCACTCCCTGTTCCGCAGCACCTTCCCTGCCAGAGCGCAAAGCGCGGCCCGCTCCTCAGCGCTGATTTCCAGACGCTTCAATATCCCCCCGCTTTTTTCGCACGCGAGCTTCACATAGTCCCTGATGAATTCCACCGTGCCGGTGGATGAGAGAAGTTCGGCCAGTTTTGTCGCGTTCTTTGCCGAAAGCCTTTTCTTTCCCTCAAGAGACATGAGAAATTCGCGTCCCGGCTGATCTGCCTGCTCGCAGCAATGCCTCGCCGGCATACTGAAAGCCGTTCTGAGCGCTTCTCCTTCGGATGATGACATTGAAAGTGTCAGCAGGTCATCGAGATCATCAAGTGCCTGATACGCCCTTCCCAGCACGATCCCCAGTTCTTCCAGCAGCACGATTTCCCCGCTGCCGGCACCGGCTGAAACAGCCCCTGAAACCAGAGGCCCGCAAAAAGTGTAGCGGCCGGTCTTCTGATCATAGAGCGATAATATGCCATTGTAATCACCCCCTGAGCATGTCACAGAAGCATGCGCCGCCTCCCTGAACTGCCCGAACCCTGTCTGCACAGCCACCTTCATCAGAAAAGAAAACGCTTCCTTCATCCGCTTTTGATCTATTCTGAGCAGATGGAATCTCCTCACCCCTTCAGCGAACAGGATGTCTCCTGCGACAATGGCCAGATATCTGCCGGCTTCTTTACCAGCTGGAACAGCTAAGCTGTGGTGCAGCGATGGCCTGTCCCGCCTCAGATCTGACTCATCGATCAGGTCATCGTGAATCAGCGCGAAATTATGCAAAAGCTCGATACCGAGCGCAGCTTCATCTTCCCCGCAATCAGGCTCTCCCCCATAACCGTAGTAAGAAAGCAGAAACAAAAGCGGCCTGATCCTCTTTCCTCCAGCCAGAAAGCCCGGCAGAACGCTTTGTAATGCCTCTGGAGCACCATTGTGATCCGTAAAAAACTCTCCAGGAAACCCGTCGATTTTCCGGTTGATTCCGGCAGTGATGTTATCGATCAGATTCATTTCTCTCCTCAGACCAGGATTTTCGACAATCCGGGAAGAATGAGAAAACCGCTGAAAAGCGCATACAGCCAGGCTGTGCGCTGATCCAGCCCGGAAATAATCTTGCGGTCACCAGTTGCCAGGAACTTCCGGACTGAACCCTGATTTGCCAAAGCCAGAGGATATGTCAGAACCATCCAGCCCGATGCTGCCGGATATACTCCCTGCCTGATCAAAAGCGGAACGAAAAAGTAGGCCAGATTGAGCAGAATCGCATATTCCCAGGCTGTAAACACAGCCCCCATCTTCACAGCAAGGGTTTCAGCTCCGGCAGCTCTGTCTTCATCCATATCACGCAGATTGTTCGCGCTCACAACGCAGACAGCGAAAAATCCGCATAGCAGGGAAAGAAGCAGTGTTTCAGGGGCAATCTTTCCTGAAAGCGCAAGCGCTGTCCCGCATGCCGGGAGCGGTCCGAAAGCCAGAAAAATGATCAGATCCCCCCAGCCGCAGTATTTGAATGCCAGAGGCGGAGCTGTATAGAAATAGCCTGCCGACAACCCGGCAATCCCGACAGCCCAAAGAAGCGGGCCTCTCGCAAATGCCAGAGGAACACCGCACAATACTCCGCCCAGAAGCAGCAGCCGTCCTGCAGCAAGAAACTGCCCGGATGAGAGCTGCGCCTCCACCAGCGCACGGCTGCATCCATAAGAAGACAGGCTGTCAGCCCCGGATTTCCAGTCATAATAATCATTGAGCATGTTGGCTCCGGCGTGCATGAGCAGCACAGAGAAAACGAGCGGCATCAAAAACCCGCTCCTGAATTCACTCCCCTGAAATAATGAACTTGCAGCAACGCATGCCACTGGAATCAAAGAAACAGGAAAAGAATAAGCCCTGACCGATTTGAACCAGCACAAAAGACGACCGGGAACAGTGATCTGATCAGGCACGGACTTTTTTCCGGGAAATCATCCGGTCCAGAGAATAGTATCCGGCTCCCTTGAAAAAAAACAGAATCGAGCAGATCAGATAAGCGATGGCCAGTTCTTTTTTGGCAAAAGGGTGGCCGGCATGAAAAATAAAAGCCGCCACAAACATGGTACATCCCATCAAAAATGCGCACACCCTTGTGAAAAGTCCCGGAATCAGCAGCACTCCTCCGCCGAACTCCGCCAGAGCGGCCATGAAAGCGAAGAATCCCGGGGCCGGAAATCCAAGTCCTCTGACCATGCCGGAAAAACCATCGAAGTTCTGGAACAACTTCGGAAATCCGTGATAAATGAAAACACCACCGACAAACACCCGCAAAAGGGCATAAGTCCAATTTTTGTCTTCATCGGTACGGAAAAGAAAATCTAAAACCCTTGCTTTGAAATCAGATGCCATGTTCCCCCCCTTTCAAACAGCTTGACCGCGGTTTTGATGAACTTGAGCCCATTGCGCAGGCTGCGGCTTCTCAGCCCACACATGGCATAGTGCAAACGCAGCCCGAGCCTGCCGCGGATTTCGTATCTGTCGAACAGTCTTCCAACTGCGGTTTCATGGAGAGGAATGACCCAGCCGGCATCGATTGGAACAAATGGCTTCATTCTGCCGCCTGTAACTGTTGCCGCCAGATTCCTGCCCACTGCCTTTCCGGAATAGATGGCGAAATTCACCGACTTGCGCAAAAAAGAGCTGTTGTGTTCTATCGCAGCCGCATCTCCTGCTGCAAATACTTCGGGATATCCTTGAACTCTTAGATACGCGTCTGTCCTCAAGCGTCCATCCTTCAATGATTCGGGACTGCCGGAGATTTCTATTGCTCTTCTGGTACCTGCGCACCAGCAGACAAAGGCGTTTTCAATCCTTTCGCCGGTTTTCAGCGTGACGCATCTCCCATCAAATTCAGACACGCTGTTTCCTGCCATAACAGTAATTCCCCGTCTGCGGAGAAGATCCGTCACATATCCGTGCAACCATGGTGACAAAAACGGAAGAATCCTTTCCCCTGCTTCAATCATTGTGATGCTCATTCCGGAGCAGCCGCTCATTTCAGCCAGATATCGCAGGCTGAAAGCCGTTTCCAAACCGGTATATCCTGCACCGCAAATCACCAGCCCGGGTTGTGCTGATGTTTTAAGGTAGTGCCGAAAATCACGCTGCATCCGAATTGCGGAGTTCAGGCTGTCCAGTGTATACAGCGCATCAGGATTCTGATCGAAACCGTAGAAATCCGTTCTGGATCCATAAGCGGTTATCAAATAGTCGTAGCAAAGGGTTCCTGTCTGTGTGAGCACTTCTTTTTTTACAGGATCGATCAGTGAAATCTCTGCCCTTTTAAACTCAACAGAATCAGGCACAAGCTTTCTGATCGGATACTTCAGGGCTGATGCGCTGATCTTTCCACCAGCCAGGTCAGGCAGAGCAGGCAGCATGGTGGTGAAGTCATTCCGGTCGAGCAGCGTAACACTATGATGCCGGGAAATCGTTGAAAGCTCGCGAGCCGCTGCCAACCCTGCAAAACCTCCCCCAATGATCAGAATCTTCATACCTGCTATCCCAGCAGTTCCATCTGATGTCCACAGCACCCGGGTTCAGGACTGGTCTCAGCTTCATGCGCCCAGATCAGCTCGGCGCCGCAGGTGCGGCAGAAAAACACCCGCGCCTTACGCCCGGTCTTTTTCATCGGCACATTGCAGCAGAAAAGTTCAGCCTCAAACCCTGAACCCCTGATGGCAGTAACTTCAGCGCCGCACACAGGGCAGTAATACATTTCACGCCTGTTAAGCCGCATCGCCACATCCCCGATACAATGTCATGGGTTTCCCGCAGCATTTGAGATCCAGGCTGCCTGTGCCTCCTTTGCTGACAATAAGCATATTACGGCACTCGCTGCAGGTATAAACCTCACCCACACTGATGCTCCAGGCCTTTTCCCACTCATCAAAATCCCATTCACGGTATTCGGTCTGCATTCATCCCTCCTCGCGGGCTTCGGTTTCGGTTTCTTTCAGGTAAATTCCTGCTAAGGTCAGAAAAACGGTCACAATCAGCGGACCATAAAATATGCCCATCACACCGAACAGGGAAAGCCCCCCAATGATCGACAAAAGCACCAGGAACGGGTGCACACTGGCCTGCCCGCTGATAAAGTATGGCTTAACCACATTGTCGGCCGATGAGACCAGCAGAACGCTGTACAAAGCCAGCAGCACGCCTGAGACCCTGTGCCCGTCGATCAGAAGCCAGGCAGCTGAAGGCAGGCATACCACTAAGGGACCGACAAACGGAATAAACGAGAAAAATGTCGCCAGCACTCCCAGAAACACGGGCTTGGGCACAGAAAAAAGAAACAGGCCCAGTCCAGCCAGAGTGCCCTGAACTATGGCTGCCACAGTGTTTCCCAGAATCACGCCGCGCCCGATACCGCGGAACATGTCATAAAGCGCCATCTCGTCCTTAGTATGCAACGGGCTCAGCCGAATAAAGAATCTGCCCAGTTCTTTCCCTTTGCGCAACATAAAATAAAACGCCAGCAGCATGATAAAGATATTGACGGCCAGTCCCAGGGTATTGCCGAAAAAATTGACGGCGTAGCGGAGAAAACCGCCGGCCATCTTGTTGGCCACAGG
>JAQTRI010000082.1 GCA_028711905.1 Candidatus Wallbacteria bacterium
GAAAACGAAGATCTTAAAAAGTGGTCTCAGGCTCTTTTACGGAATTGCAAGGAACATCTGGAAGACATGCAATTCGTTGCGCCCTGGCTGTTTCTGCCTGGCCCGTCTCTTTTCAATCGTCTTGATGAAAAGCTGACCCGACTCGTGCTGGCACCAACCATAAGGGAAGTGGCGAATTTCGATCAATCTCTCTGTCCGCTGATTGACAAGGCATTGCTGCACCAGCCTGCAAAATCTTTTCAATCAGGGCAGGAAGAGCGTAAGGCGCTCGATGAACTCTCCCAATGTATCCACGAAGCTTGTAAACATGCCTGTCAGCGACTTCTCGAGATGGAAAATCTGGCTGAGCATTGCGATAAACTGGCCATGATGGATTTTACTTTTCTTTTCGATCCTGAGAGAAACCTGTTTTCAACCGGATTCAATGTCGCGGAACATCGGTGCGACATCAGCTTTTATGACCTGCTGGCATCTGAAGCGCGCTTGTGCAGCTATATTGCCATCGCTTTCGGCCAGATCCCCCAGGACCACTGGTTCTCGCTGGGCCGCATGCTTGTGCCTTCACAAAGAGGACCAACGCTCGTTTCATGGAGCGGCTCCATGTTCGAATACCTGATGCCTCTGCTGGTCATGCCCAATTTTGAGAACACCTTGCTGGATCACACATGCAGAGCTGCGGTGCAACAGCAGATCGCTTACGGAAAATTGCATGGTGTGCCGTGGGGCACATCCGAGTCAGGCTACAACCGCACCGACATGCATATGACATACCAGTACCGCGCATTCGGCGTGCCGGGTCTGGGTCTGAAACGAGGTCTGGCCAAGGACCTGGTAGTCGCCCCATACGCAACCGCGCTGGCACTCATGGTCACCCCGCGGCAGGCGTGTGAAAATCTGCAACGGCTTGCGCTGGATGGGAGAGCGGGGTCCTACGGTTTCTACGAATCTGTGGACTACACTCCATCGCGTCTGCCCCCGGGCGAAACAAGTGCTACAGTCCAATCCTTCATGTCCCACCACCAGGGCATGAGTTTTCTGGCTTTAGTCAATCTTTTGCGCGAATTTCCCATGCAGCAGCGCTTCATGGCCTGTCCTTTACTCAGAGCCGCCGACCTGCTCCTACAGGAGCGTGTCCCAAAAACCACAGCCACCATTTTTACCGAAGATCCGGCACCGGAGATACTGCGCACGCTCAACAGCGAAAGTGTGATGCGTATTTTTTCGAATCCCGCTCCGCCGATACCTGATGTTCATCTTTTGTCGAATGGTCGTTATCATGTCGTCATCAGCAGCGCTGGTGGAGGTTACAGCCGCTGGCACGATCTGGCGGTTACCCGCTGGCGCGAAGACTCTACACGCGACTGTTCTGGAATGTTTGTTTATCTGCGTGATGTCGCGACAGGGGAGTTCTGGTCAACTTCCTATCAACCGTCCCTGCAAACAACAGAAGGCTATGAAGCAATCTTCACACAGGCGCGCGCTGAGTTCAGGCAACACCATGCCGGTCTCGAAATCCACACAGAAGTCAGCGTGTCCCCGGAAGATGATGTGGAATTGCGTCGCATCAGGATTACCAATCGTTCATCTGCGGCAAGGATCATTGAATTGACAAGTTACGCTGAAGTAGTGCTTGCGCACCCTGATGCTGATGCTGCGCATCCGGCTTTCAGCAATCTCTTTGTACAAACGGAATTCGCTCAGCGATCCTCAACTATTCTCTGCACCCGCCGGGCCCGTTCTCAGGATGAAAATCCGCCATGGCTGCTGCATCTGATGCTGTGCCAGAGTGGAGAACAGGGAGACATCACTTGCGAAACCGATCGTTTCAAATTCGTTGGACGCGGCAGAAATCTGGTCTCCCCAGCTGCCATGCAGAGTGCATCACCTCTGTCCAACACAGTCGGTTCAGTGCTTGACCCGATTATTTCGCTGCGCAGAACAGTGGCTATACCACCCCACGCAACTGCCGTCATTGTTATAGTTCTGGGCATGGCAGAAAGCCGTGAAACTGCGCTGTCTCATGTGGAAAAATATCAAAGCCCGCGCATGGCGGACCGCGCCTTTGAACTGGCCTGGACGCACAACCAGGTAACACTGCATCATCTCGGCATTACAGAGATGGAAGCACAGATTTATGGCCGCTTAGCCAGTGCGCTGGTTTATGCAGACCCATCCCTCCGGGCCGGCCCCAGCCTGTTGCTCAACAACAGGCGTGGGCAGAGCAGCCTTTGGAGTTACCGCATTTCAGGCGATGTTCCACTCGTCCTGCTTCACATCAGCGATCCGGCAAACATCGAGATCGTTAGGCAGTTGCTTCAGGCACATTCATACTGGCGCGCGAAAGGACTGACTGTCGAACTGGTGATCCTGATCGAAGAAGTTTCAGTTTACCATCAGTCCCTGGGGGATCAGATCACCAGTTTGATTGCTTCAGGCATTGAAGCACACCTGCTGGACAAACCCGGAGGCCTTTACATCAGGCACCTTGAGCAAATCTCCAATGATGATCGTGTGCTGCTGCAATCCGCTGCGCGAATCGTTTTAAATGATGAGAATGGGACACTGTCGGAACAGATGGAGCAAAGAAGTGTTCTGACTCCAGCGGTCCCCGACTTGGTTGCCACATGTTCCGTGGCTGTCGAAATTCCCGCGCCGCCGCCTGAACGAGAGCTGATTTTTTCCAACGGTCTGGGAGGTTTCACCCGGGACGGGCACGAGTATATCATTACCCTTCAACCGGGCAGAATGACACCTATGCCGTGGATCAATGTGCTGGCCAATCCCTTTTTTGGGACCATTGTTTCAGAGAACGGTGCAACCTACACATGGTTTGAAAACTCTCATGAATTCAGGTTGACCCCATGGAACAATGATCCGGTTCAGGACACCACTGGCGAGGCTTTCTACATCCGCGATGAGCAGACCGGCCAGTTCTGGTCGCCGACACCATTGCCGGCGCGGGGAGCAACTCCTTATGTCATCCGCCATGGGTTCGGCTACACAGTGTTCGAACACACGGAAAACGGCATTGTCTCGGAACTTTGGGTGTATGTATCCATGGACGCGCCGGTGAAATTCACAGTCTTGAAACTGCGCAACATTTCAGGACGGCAGCGCCGTATCTCGGCGACGGGTTACTGTGAATGGGTGCTTGGCGACTTGAGACACAAAAATCTGCTTCATGTGCAGACCGAAGTGGATCACAGGACCGGAGCCCTGCTGGCTCGTAACTACTACAATGCTGAATTTTCCAATCGTATTGTTTTTCTTGATGTGAACGATGCCTCGCGCACTCTCACCGGGGACCGAAAAGAATTTATCGGCAGGAACGGAAACCTTTCTCAGCCTGCAGCACTAAAAAAAGCGCACCTCTCCGGTAAAGTCGGCGCCGGGCTGGATCCGTGCGGTGCAATGCAGATGATCTTCAATCTTCAGGATGGACAGGAACTTGAAACCACTTTTCGCCTCGGTGTCGGCCGGAACGATCGGGAAGTGCAGACCCTGATTCAGCGTTTCCGCCATGCGGAAGCCGGACGCACTGCCCTCGAAGGGGTCTGGTCTTACTGGAATCGAACGCTGGGCGCGGTGAATGTTGACACTCCTGATCCGGCTGTGAATGTTCTGGCCAATGGCTGGCTGGTATATCAGGCCTTAAGCAGCCGTCTCTGGGCGCGAACCGGATTTTATCAATCTGGTGGCGCGTATGGCTTTCGCGATCAGCTGCAGGATCTGATGGCTCTGGTGCATGCTGATCCGGCGCTGATCCGTGAACATCTGCTCCTTTTCGCCGCACATCAGTTCCGTGAAGGTGATGTGCAGCACTGGTGGCATCCGCCGACTGGACGGGGAATACGAACGCATTTTTCCGATGACTATCTGTGGCTGCCTTATGTGACATGCCATTATGTTGCTTGCATCGCTGACAGCGGAGTACTCGATGAAAAAATACCGTTTCTGGAAGGCAGACCTGTCAAACCCGAAGAAGAGGCTTACTATGATCTGCCGAATCGCTCCGAGGAAACGGGCACGCTTTATCAGCATTGCGTGCGCTCCATAGAATTCGGACTGAAATTCGGCTGTCACGGACTGCCGCTGATCGGCAGCGGAGACTGGAATGACGGCATGAATCAGGTGGGGAACCTGGGGCAGGGCGAGAGCGTCTGGCTGGCTTTCTTTCTTTACGATGTCCTCATGCAGTTTGCAGAGCTGGCGCGTTCACGCGATGACATCCTTTTTGCCGACCGTTGTGGCGGCCAGGCCATGCAACTGAAAAAAAATATTGAACAGCACGCCTGGGATGGGAAATGGTATCGCCGGGCATACTTCGACAATGGCGTGCCGCTCGGCTCCCATATCAATCCCGAATGTCAGATTGATTCCATTCCGCAAAGCTGGTCTGTGATCAGCGGTGCCGGCGAACCTTCACGCTCGCGCCAGGCGATGCAATCCGTGGACCAGCGTCTGGTCCGCAACAATGACGGATTGATTCAATTGTTTGATCCGCCTTTTGACAAGTCTTCACTTAATCCGGGCTATATCAAGGGATACATTCCAGGCGTGCGCGAAAACGGCGGCCAGTATACCCATGCCGCAATCTGGGCTGTCATGGCCAATGCCCTCATGGGAGAAACAGAACGGGCGTGGGAACTGTTCTCCCTGATTAATCCCATCCATCACAGTAAAACAGAGCAGCAGATCAACACATACAAGGTCGAGCCTTATGTCGTTGCAGCGGATGTCTATGCCGTGGCTCCTCATGCAGGCCGGGGCGGCTGGACATGGTATACTGGCTCAGCAGCGTGGATGTATCGCATGCTGATCGAGACTCTGCTGGGACTGAAGCTTGAAGGAGACAAGCTGCATCTGACCCCCCGCATACCGAACACCTGGGGAGTTTTCAAAATCCACTACCGTTATCGCCACACTGTTTATCACATCACCATCACCCGGCTCACCATTGGTCAGGGAGAAGTGTGTCAGCTTTCTATTGACGGGCAGGAACTATCAGGCAGGACAATTTTTCTCCAGGATGATCGCCGCGAGCATGATGTCAGAATGAATTTCCGGCAGCAGTAGGGGCATGTTGCGACATGCCCCTACGCTTTATTTTTATAAATCACGCAATAATCCACGCTGTTGTTGAAAAAATAACTGCCGGGTTTTTCCGAAGAACAGATGAATCTCTCAAGATTATCCGGATCCAGCATATGCCTGATCCTGGATACGGCCTTGCGCAGGCTGGCGCTGTCAAGTTCGCGGTCGAATTCCCTTCCCCAGTTGCGTTCGAAAAGTTCATCCGCGCTGCGGGATATTCCCGGATCTTTCGCCAGATCAAAGAGCAGTGGCACCAGGGTTTTCTTGCGAAACAAGTCCACACTTTTACCGTTAACCCACAATTCGCGGTGAAAAAAATCGATGAAAATCTCATATTCGCATTTCCCTGCGCTTAAAGACTCAATATCAGCTGCTGCCGCTTCCTTTCTGCCGTGCTTTCCTGTCAATACAATGAATTCCCTGCAACGCATGGAATCAAAGTCTTCCTCGAACCAGCCGAACAGTCTGCGCAACTGCTCGGCAGTGCCTGACGGCAGCTTCAGCATGCCTGACGACAATCTTGCGCTGAAAGCAGCGGCTTCCTTATCCAGGCCCTGCTTAAGAGATGCCTGGGATAAATAATAAAGAGCAAAGCACTCGCCTTTTGTGTACTGGTTCCGTTCGGAAAAAGCCAGCACTTTTTCAAAAACTGAAAACGCTTTCGCATATTCTCCGCGCACAAGCATTACCCGGCCGCATCCGCATTCGGCGTGAAGTTTTTTCAGAAGATCGCTGTCATCAGAATGAAGAGACAGGGAGTCCAGATACAGTTGCTCGGCACGGTTCAAATCCCCCATCCTGAAGTACAGGTCTCCCATATTGGAAAGAACTATAGCCCTGATTTTGGACAGCTCGTGCTTTTCAGCGATTTTTACGGCCGCCTGATATGCTTTCAATGCCTGGCCGAACTCAAGGTCATACGCCAGCACCATCCCGAGCAGGTGATGACCCAGTGCCAGTATTCTGCCGTTGCCTATCACTTTACTCTCTTCGAGCGACAGATGAAGATACTTAAGCGAATTCCTGGTGTCATTAACTGAAAAGTGACCGGCAGCAAGATTATACAGCACCAGAGCCAGCTCGAACCTTGCTCCGCATTTGCGGTAGTTATCCTCAGCCTCTTTGTATTTCTCGATAGCCTTGTGAAATTCTCCTCTGTTGTTAAGGGTGACTGCATAATTATTCAGACATTTTGCCTTGATCAGAGGCGACACATCCGGACCGAGTTTCTGAAGAAGGTCGGAAAAGCACTGATCGGCTTTCTCGATATCCCCGGCATGGCTGTAACAGACAGCCATTTTGCTCAGAATGTCGAAACGGTCTTCCTGATCATGAATTTCTGAGACTGCTGCTTCAAAAAATTTCAATGCTTCGCGGAATTGCTTTCCGGCGAAATTGATCCTGCCCAGCACGACTTTTTTTGCTGAAACATCAACAATCCTTTCAGATAAAGACTCTGCTTCATCCAGTTTTGACCACAGGAGAAGAAACTGCGCTTTGACCGAATACAGCTCATCTAAGCGATAACCCTTGCAACGGGCGATTGCGGATTCCAGAAGCAGATAATTGTTCTGCACCTCTTCTCCGATCATCGAAAGTTCCCTGCCGACTCTGATCATCAGGTCAACAGCTTTTTTTATCTCGTCAGCCATGACAAAATGGAAATAGGCTTCTTTCTGTTCATTGACACATTCCTTACGATATTCGGAAAAGTACTGCGCTGCCGAACAGTTAAGTCTCTTTCTGGTAAGATTGTCGGACTTGGTCCGGATAAAGCCTTTTAACACTTCCTGCAAGGACACCCGACCCTCGGCATTGTAATCAACAATAAATAGGTCCACAAGCGTTCTTAAAGCCCTGCGCCGCTCAGGGGATTGCAAATCAGGAACCCCCTCAGGCTTGACCGGCACCCTGAATACACTCAGAACCGTAAGCACATCTCTCTCCGGTACCGGCATTTCCTCCCAGATACGGTCCAGGATCAACTCCTCCCGCTCACGGAAAAAATCAGCCTCGCCTGAGAGCAGCGCTTCTGTTGAATATCCGCCTGAGAGCAGAAAACCGGCCAGCAGTTTGAGGGAAAAGAGATGCCCTTTTGTCAGGCCGAAGATTTTCCCGAGACTTTCATCGTTCAAGAGCAATTTACTGTGCGATTTAAGCATATCGCCCATCAGGAGGGCTGAATGTTCCAGGTCTAAGCCCTGCAGGCGCAGTTCGAACACATCCACCATGTCTGTTTTAGCCAGCTGCAGCCGCTTTCTTGTGGTAAGTACGATCCTGGACAAATGCAGACAGTCTTTGGCCAGCCGGATCAGTTCGCGGCTATTCTTATTATCAACTAAGTGAAAATCATCAATGAACAGGATCAGTCCGTTTTCCTCGAGTATGCCGAGCAGTTCGGAACAGGTTTTTTCCTCCATCGAGGAATAGCTTTTATTCCCTGTGATATTGATCACCTGCTGGGTGATCTCAGTGAAAAGCACGCTGTCCTGCCAGCCTTCCTTGCACTCCAGCCAGATCATGCTGCAGAGCGGCACCCTGCCATGGTCAACCAGTCCAGCCGCTAAAGCGCGGGCCAGGGCAGTCTTGCCCATGCCGCCGATCCCGGCGATAACCAGTACCTTGTGCTGATCGAATCGCAAGAGCAGAGAAGCCAGTTCTTCGTCCCTGCCGCAGAAACCTGGCGGCGGAGCTGGAAACAGAGGCAAGATTGTGGATCGATCTTTTCCGGCGCTCATAACATTATTGTAACCCGGAGCAGAGCGGTTTGAAAGTAGCCTGGTCTGAAAAGGTTGGCGGAACATTGTCGTACTGGCCGGAGGTATGTTGTTTTACATTGTGGCAGTTCTATTTATAAACTTATTGAATGATTTCCGGAATAATGATATTCTGTTATGAAAAAAATGGCGAGGGTTCTATGAAATATCCATTTTTTCTGCTGCTCTGCTGCATCCTCTTTTTTTATGGTTGTAACAGTCAAAACTGCTTAGACAATTGCCTGCCCACTGGTCCTGTTCCGTCAGGCCAGGTAGTGGTGTCTCTGCAAATGCCGCAGAGTCAGTCAGCGCCATTAAGGGTCAGCCCTGACGAGGTCCTGCAGCATATCTATCTGGTGCTGTTCCAGACATCAGACAGCGGCACAGTGACCGGTGGAAGCGGACTGTTCGATTACGCTGCACGCGAAGGCGTAGTTGACTGCAAACCCGGAACTTTCATCATCTATGCCATGGGCTTAGACGCTGACATGCGCACTCGTTTCACCGGAATTCTGGGCAATGTGACCGTACGATCGAATGCAGTCACAGAAACCAGTGTCGGCATGGAAGAAGGATCAGTTCCAAGCTCCACTCAGCTGGAATCAGCAGGCTTAGACCCGTCAGTATCCGAATCGTGGAACTGGGACTATGTGCCTGGTTCTGGATTTCAGCCGGTTATAGCCACAGGAGTAACCGGTCTTAAGGCCCTTCCATGGAGTGCAACAAGCATTGATCTGTACTTCACAGTGCCATATGGCATCACACATACACAGTATATAGTGCGAAGAGGCACCTCTTCATATCCATTGTCAGCCACTGAAGGCACCTCAGCAGGCAGCGGCTCTCTCACTGTAGGCGACATGGCTGTGACTGACACAAGCGTCAGCAGCGAGGGTACGACTTACTATTACACTGTATTCACCACTGACGGCACCAGCTATTCAGCAGGAGTCAATTCCAGCGTCAAACTGCAGGATGTGCATTATACTGATTCGTGGATGGACATAGGATGCACGAACGGCACTTCAGACACAGTTTACGGCAATAAAATCCGCGTGTTCGACCAGTCAGGCGTGTTCTGCGGCAAAACAGTGGTCACGACCTCAACCGGAAATTTCGACCTGACACACTGCTACTACGATGACACCTTAGCTACACTGACAGTGGACGAGGGCGGAACAGACGGTGAAACCATGACTGTCTATATTAATGGCAGAAGGGCAGTGGCCACTCCATCAGTTGTATGGAACAAAAACACAGCGCAGCAGCTGTTGACATTGGATACGGGGCTGTAGGAAGGTGATCGGTGATAGGTAATTGGTGATTGGCAGATAGCTGTGCGAGCGCCCCAGAGCCTTGAGCATAGCTCATGGCTTCTGGGCAAGAGGCTCTAACGGCCAAAGGCCATAAGAGCCTCTATGAGCGAGCTACAGATATCTGTACCTGAACGCAGTGAAGGTATAATGGGTGAGAGGTGAACGGTAACAGGGAATCGATATCACAGAATACCCGTAGAGACACGCCATGGCGTGTCTTTACCAGGGGATGATCTTAGGAACATGGAAACAATAAATTAAACATCCGGAGGATACAATGAAAAAAACATTTATGCTGTTTCTGGTGGTGATGGGATGCGCAGGCATGGTAATGGCCGCGGATTTTACAGCGATTTTCGACAGTTCGAATGGTTCTTCAGGATATTCATGGCAGGATTCAGGCGCCATGGAAGTGGGCAGGATCGATTCTGACGGCAATCTTTCGATCAGGGGCGGGCTGCGACTGGATACGACAGGAATCAAATGCACGACAGCTGAGATGATGATCATTGACGGCAAATTGGGGATCGGTATCGTCAATCCCATGGAACTGCTGGAAGTCGGCGGAGGCATCAGGATCGGCAACAGCACAGGATCCGCAAATGGGATCATCCGCTGGACAGGCACGGACTTCGAGGGCCACAAAGCAGGATCGTGGACATCGCTGACAAAAACTCCTTACATTCTTCTGGCTCAACGAGTAGGCGGTGGCGGCGAAGGCGGCACAGCCACAGCTGGGGCATGGGAAGTCCAGAGCGTAAATGCTGAACTTTCAGATGAACACAGCATCTGCACAGTAGTACCTCCATATTTCACTCTGCTGCCGGGAACCTACAGATTTTCCATCACTGCTCCGGCTTATTGCGTTGGACGGCATCAAGCAAAACTGCAGAACATCACTGATGCCACAGTGGCCCTTCTCGGATCCGCAGAACTCTCTCCACAGACCAATGGCAGCCAGACCAGCTCAATCATCAGAGGGCAAGTCACCATTCCGGCATCCAAGTCATTTCAGGTTATGCACAGTGTTGAGTTTACGAAATCAGCCAATGGTTACGGCGTGAGCATGAATTTCGGCGAAGGTTCGGATTTTCTGGTGGTGGAGATCTGGAAGATAAATTAGGTAACAGTGGACAGTAATAAGTAATAGGTAATGGGCAGATAGCTGTGCGAGCGCAGCGAGCTACAGATATCTGTACCTGAACGCAGTGAAGGTATAACTGGTGAAAGGAAAGTGTTGAATGGTGAATGCTTAATTTTGAATGAGGAACAGGAAATTCCTGTGTCCCAATTCATCAGTCAACATTCAAAATTCAAAATTTTGATGAATATGAACAAAAAAATATTCCGGAGGATATCATGAAAAGATTTCTGGCAGTGTGGCTGGTGATAATTTGCGCAGCAGGCCTTATGGCCGCAGATTTCACTGCGATATTCGACAGTTCGGACGGAAGTTCCGGTTATTCCTGGAAGGATTCAGGAAACGCGGAAGTCGGCAGGCTCGATTCTGACGGCAATCTGACAGTCCTCGGAAAAATCAGCGGTCAGGCAGTTGCGGCCCGCTGGTCTGCCGATAACACAAATTCTCCCGGGATTGTCCGTTTCACTTGGGGAACAGAGCAGTTTAACACCGCTCCCACAGTAATCACCCGAACAGATACCAATAATAGAATCACTGTAACCCAGCCCGGGATATATCTGATCTGCGGCCAGGTCCTGCTCGCAAATCTGGATGCCGATGAAAGAGGAGATATTGAAGTGCGTGTCGATGGTGTGACCAAAATCCAACAACTCGGAGTCGGGCACAGCACTTCCAACAATTATTCTTTCCCTTTTTCGCTGATCGGCTCATTGTCCGCCAACTCCTATATCGAGGTTTACAACATGTCCACAGGAGCAACCTGTTATGGGGAGGCTTCTTACAGCTCGCTGTCGATTACAAAATTGAATTAAGCGGACGAATAATTATTTAGTGTCAGTGTTGGACATTGGACAGGAAGTCAGGGAACAGTAATAAGT
>JAQTRI010000486.1 GCA_028711905.1 Candidatus Wallbacteria bacterium
AAACCTGCCCTTCAAAAAAACCCCCTTTTGCCATGAAAATAACGGTTGGTTTCCTGTTTGTTCAAAGTATATCTAAATTTCTCAGTATATTTCAACTTTTAATTTCCTGCCCATCAGATTACTGACGCATTGTGCCGGTGAGAGACTTTCGTAGATCACCTGGTAAACCTGGTCTGTGATTGGTACATCTACACCACAGGTTTTAGCAAGCCTGTAAAAAGATCTGGAATTAGATGCGCCTTCGATAACCATTCTGGTGCCTGACAGAATGTCTGATACTTTTTCACCTCGTCCCAGCCGCTCTCCAAAAGTCCTGTTACGCGAAAGCGGAGAGAAAGATGTGGCAATCAGGTCCCCAATTCCGGAGAGACCGGAAAATGTGTGAGGAATAGCTCCCAGCTCAACACCCAGACGGGTAATCTCGGAAAGACCGCGGGTAACAAGGCTGGCCTTTGTGTTAAGCCCGAAAGAGAGCCCATCGCAAATTCCTGCAGCAATGGCTATCACATTCTTGTAAGAACCTCCGATCTGGACACCGATGGCATCATCGTTGATATAGATACGAAAACGATCAGTATTGATAAGTTGCTGCAACACCTGGAGATGCTCAGGCGATGCACCGGCAATCACTGAAGAAGTCGGAACTCCACGGGCAATCTCCAGGGCAAGGTTGGGTCCTGAAAGTACAGCGAAAAAATCCATGGTTTCTTTGCCGAATATTTCTTCGAAAACCTGGCTGGTCAATTTGCCGGTCTCATCCTCGATTCCCTTGGTCAGGGAAAGGAAAATCGTTTGACTTGAGAATCGTCCGGCAGCATAAATCCGTTCGCAGACCTGGCGGAAGTAAGCCGAAGGAATTGCGATAATTATCAGTTCAGCCCCTGTCAGAGCTTCGGTGATATCACTCGTAACAGGGATGTGGGCAGGAATCGTAATGCCGGGAAGGAAATCACTGTTAACACGGGTTGAGTCCAAGGCCGCAGCAAGATCAGGAAAATTGGCCCATAGTTTTACCGGCAATCCTTTCCGGTCCAGATGTATGGCCATGGTGGTGCCGAACCCGCCGGCCCCGATCACCGAACATTTCATCAATCGGGCCTTTCTCCGATTCGCAGCTCTTCACCACGGATAATCCGTTGGATATTAGGAATGTGCGTTGTGACAACAATCAGAGAACAGAGAATGCTGAAGAAAAAAATCGCATTGGTATCATTGGGGCCTTTCCATACCTTGGTCAGGATCGGGAAAAGCACCGCGCCCGTCAGAGTGCCGAGGGAAACAAAGCGCGATACCGCAGTAACCACCAGCCACACCACCATAGTCACTTCCATTGCTTTGGCATGCAGACCGATGAACATTCCGCATGCTGTGGCCACACCTTTTCCTCCATGAAATCCGAGAAACACAGGGAAAATATGTCCGACAACCACCCACACCACAATGGTAAGCATCACCACTTCGTGGGAAATAGTTAAATGAGGTTTGACAATGGTCATGGTCTCAGAAGTGATGATCAATTTGGTCAGTTTAACCGCAACCCAGCCCTTTCCTGCGTCAAGGATGTAAACCAGAACACCCCAGAACATGCCGCAGGCGCGGTAAACATTCGTTGCGCCGGCATTGCCGCTCCCGATCTGCCTGATATCTTTGCCTGTCACCTGCATGGTGACGATATAGGCGAAAGGAATACTTCCGATCAGATAACAGCCGAGAACACAGCCGAGATACAGCAACAGTTTTTCCATATTTTCCTCCTGTCAAGGAATCAGCGATATCCACTGCTTTGGATTTGCTCAAAATATCACAGTTTACCGTCCCGGACAACTCCGAATAGAATTCTTCCTTCAATACCACCGGTCAGCACAGCACCTGAGCGCAGAGAATCGATGAGCAGATTTCGGATGAGCGGTCCATAACGGCGTTCAGTGCCTGAAAGAAATTCCACATAACCATCGCCACCCTCGGCAAGAAATGAATTGGTCACCACCAGATACTCACGGTTGAGATCAAGCGGTTGCCCCTGAATGTTGAATGAAACCACCTTTTTTTCTCTCTCACGGTTGACGGCGATAGTTCCTCCACTCAACTGAAAAATCGGCTGGTTGCGGATGTAACAGCGCTCCATCAGAGCCATCAGGTCACTTCCGGAAAGTTTCATGCATACCCAGGCATTATCAAAGGGGAAAAAACGATAAATCTGTTCCAGGTCGATCTCTCCGGTCGCAAACCCTCCGCGCATACCGCTGGAATTCGTTATCGCCATCTCTGCGCCGCTGTCCCGGAGCATCAGGTCGCAAACCCAGTTGCCGAGCGCGCACTCGGCAAAATTATCTACAGCCAGATTTTGTGCAGACATGCCGACTTTTTCGTGAATAACACCATCAATTTTACGGCGGTATGTCTTCATGACAGAAGATAGTTTGCTGTCAGGTGTGATTTCGTTACAGACAACTTTTTTCCTGCTGAAGCTGAAGTCCCTGATACGCCCGTTATCCAGCTGTACCGTGAATCTCTCGAACGAGGTGCCCCGAGCGACTCCGTCATGGCCGATAATAAAAGTGTTTTCCGAAAATTTCTCCAGCGCGATTCTGGCATCATCGAACGCATTGAACACCACAACGAACTCCTGGTTGAATTCATTGAGAAAATGCAGATTGTCCGCAAGTTCGTCACGGGTGAATTGAGTCAAAATTATCACCAGGTCACTTCCCCGGATCGCATCAGCGTGCTTTGCAACAGTGGCACCAAGGTTCAGAAACTCGAGACCTTCCACATTCTGTTTCAGGGTCTGGTCTCTGGTGTTCGGGGGAGTCAGTCCGATTATCAATACC
>JAQTRI010000487.1 GCA_028711905.1 Candidatus Wallbacteria bacterium
ATTGTGCAGCACTGGTGGCACCCTGTTTCTGAAGAGGGTCGTATCAACGAAATCACAGACAACCTGCTGTGGCTGCCTTTTGCCACCCTGGAGTATCTTGATGAAACCGGGGATCTTGCGCTCCTTGACGAATCCGTGCCCTACCTTGACCAGGGTCACGGTTCTATACAGGAGCACTGCCTGGCAGCCATAGACAAGGCCTTGTCTCGCATGAGCAAACGCGGATTGTCTTTAATCGGCGAAGGCGACTGGAATGACGGCATGAACGGCATGGGAGTCAAGTGGCTCGGCGAATCTGTGTGGTTGTCGATCTTTCTCTTCGGCATTCTCAGGCGCACGGCAGCCCTGATGGAAGTCAGGAAAGTGCCTGAATTGTGCCGCAAGTATGCGTATTCTGCCGAAGCTCTGAAAACAGCCCTGTTCAATCACGCCTTTAACGGCAAATGGTTCATCCGCGCCACAGACGACTCAGGCCGGGTATTCGGTAATGGCGATCCTGACCTGGCCACAATCTTTCTCAACCCTCAGTCCTGGGCTGTGATCACCGGCCTGGTGCAGGGCGAGGAAGCCCGCACGCTGATGAAGCATGTGGAGGATCACCTGTTCCGTGATTATGGTGTGCTTTTGTTTTACCCGCCGTTTAAAAAACCGGACCGCAACATCGGGTATCTTTCCAGATACGCGCCCGGAGTGCGTGAAAACGGCGGCGTGTACACACACGCAGCGGTGTGGTCAGTGATCGCCCAGGGATTGGCTGAAAACGGTGAACATGTGTTCGACACCTTCCGCCGCATCTGCCCGACCCTGCTTTCCAACCTGGATGCTGACCGCTACAAGGGCGAGCCTTATGTCACGCCCGGCAATATCGAGGGTCCGGGATCTATAGAAGAAGGCAAGGGCGCCTGGACCTGGTACTCGGGTTCTGCGGCCTGGATGTATCGCGCGATCGTGGAGTACCTGCTCGGAGTGCGCGTTGAAGGGGGAAAACTGGTGGTCAAGCCATGCATACCCGCTTCATGGAAGGGCTTCACTATGGAGCGCAACTTCCGCGGCCAGAGATTCAGAATTGAAGTACAGCGCGATAGCCTTGGACAGCTGAAACAAACAGTTACGCCTGTGGCTGCAGCTGCTGAAACCTGTGAATGCAGTTGTTCAGAAGCGGATGAGGTCTGACATGCATAAGGGAACAGGCTGGTTTACGATCAACGGCAAACCGGAATTCATTTTTTCCGGAGAAATCCATTATTTCCGCATTCCAAGGGATCAGTGGGTCGACAGACTGAATAAGGCTAAGCTGGCCGGGCTCAACACTGTAGCCTCGTACATTCCATGGGGCCTGCACGAGCCCGAAGAAGGCCGTTTCGAATTCCGGGGGGAGTCTCATCCGGAGCTGGATGTAATGGAGTTCATCCGCCTGACACAAGAGCATGGCCTGTGGTTCATTCCCAGGATCGGGCCCATGTCCCAGGGCGAGATGATCAACGAAGGCCTGCCTGAGTGGCTGCTCCGGGATTACCCTGAGGCGTTCAACCGGCCCAGGGGCGGGCATGTGCTGCACCATCAGGGTTCGCCGGCTTATGCCACAAAAGTGTTCCGGGAAAAAACCAGAACCTGGTATGATCAGGTGCTGCCGCTTCTGGTGCCGCTACAGCATCCGCAGGGTAATATGCCGGTGTTCCAGCTCTGCAACGAGATCGGGTGCATCAACTGGGTGGGCAAAAAGCCTGATCATTCCCCTGAAGCTGAGCAGATGTACCGTGAGTTCATGCTGCAGCGTTACGGATCTCTGAAGGCGATTAATTCAGCCTATGGCATGGACTTGTCCGCAGAAATCGATCTGGTACAGCCCGGCATCGACAGCACCAGGGAGCATTTCCAACGCTGGCTGGACTGGGGAGATTTCTACCGGCATTACTATGCCGATTATTACGCATATCTCGCGCAGATCGCCAGAAAACATGGTGTGACAACACACCTGATCGCCAATATTCCGCAGTTCTATGACTTCGATGTGCGCGGCCGCGGCCTGTACTCACCGGTCACGACCCTGATGTTTTCTGAATTCGGGAAAAAGACTCAGGGCGTGATTTTCGGCGGAGCTTATCAGATGCGCAGGCTGGATTACGAAAATTTCCACGATATCCTGCTGACAACTGAGCATGTCAAGTCTGTTTCAGGTGATGGGTTGCCTGCTATCTGCGCAGAGCTGCAGACCGGCGTGCTGTCGGATAAGCCGAAACTTTATCCTTCTGATGTAGAACTGAACCTCAAGACATCGCTTTCCAGCGGTTTGAACGGCATCAACTGCTACATGTTCGCCGGGGGGGTCAATTTCCGTGGTCTCGGCCAGTTCGGACCATACCACGAATGGCAGGCTCCGGTTGATTCAGCCGGCAAGCTGCGTCCACATTATGAACCACTCCGGCGTTTCGGCCGCTTGATCGAGAACTTCGGCAGTGTGATCGCACCCCTACCTAAGCGCTGCGACCTGACGCTCGGATTTTATGGCGATCACTTCAAAACCGCGTATCTGAACGGTGACCTGCCGGATGAACTTTACGGAAACCGCAACAAATTCTATTTCGACGGCCTGGTCCGTCTGCTGTCCATGGCCGGGTATTCATACAACGCGATCGACTTGTGCGAACCCGTGCCTGATTCAATCACGCACCTGGCAGTGAGTTCTTTCTGCTTCATGAGCACACAAGCTCAACAGCACCTGCTGCATTTCGTTAGACGCGGAGGCCATCTTCTGCTGGCCGGGGAGCTGTTGTTTGAGGACTCCACTCTGCTTCAGGGCTTGGGAATCAGGGCCTGTAAGGTTCAGTCAG